>JAABTA010000253.1 GCA_011390075.1 Helicobacteraceae bacterium
AAGCTTTGGGATAAATACACTTTAGCAAAATTTCAGATGCTCATGGCCTCTAATAGAACCCTCTCTCCTTGGACAATTATTAGAAGTGATGACAAAAAGAGTGCTCGACTCGGCGCTATTAAACATGTGCTTAATACAATTGATTATGAAGAAAAAGGTGAAAACCTTACTCCTGAACCTGAAATAGTTATTGATGGCATCAGAGAGATAGAGCTGATGGAAAGTGCAAAAGATTTTTCAGAGATGGCAGGATAACCACCAAAGATTTTAGAGGAGTTTTTGAAGCTCCTCTTGAAACACCCCTAATAACTTATCCTCTTTTTCCCGGGCTTTCACTGCACCGCCAACCATGACCAAACCGCCCTCTTTTCCAAAAGCGATCGCTATATCAGCATGTTTTGCCTCGCCTATAGCATTCACTACGCACCCCATCACAGAGATATTTAGGGGCTTTTTTATATCTTTTGTAATTTTCTCCACCTCTTCTACAGCGCTTACAAGATCTGACTCTAATCTTGCACAAGTTGGACAGCTAATTAGATTGACACCCTCTTTGGTGATTCCAAGATCTTTGAGTATGGCTTTGCCTACTTTAATCTCCTCTTCTAACTCTCCAGTAATAGAGACCCTAAGAGTGTCCCCTATGCCATCTAAAAGCAAAGAGCCAAGACCAATAGCAGATTTTATAGTTGCATGAAAAGTGGTGCCTGCTTCTGTGACACCTAAATGAAAGGGATAGTCAACTTGTGGACGAAGAAGTCTATAAGCCTCTACCGTACGCTCTACATCAGAAGCTTTCATAGAGACTTTTATATTGGTAAAGTCTAGATCTTCTAAGAGCTTTATATGGTACTTGGCGCTCTCTACCATCGCCTCAGCAGTAGCGCCATATTTTCTCTCTATCTCCTCTTCTAAGCTTCCACCATTGACACCGATTCTAATAGGAAGATCTCTCTCCTTGCAAGCTCTTACAACCTCTTTAACTTTATCTACTCCACCAATATTTCCAGGATTGATCCGAATACAATCGACATGTTCTGCTGCCATCAGTGCCAAACGGTGGTTAAAGTGGATATCTGCAACGATAGGAAGGGGTGACTCTTTTACTATTGTCTTTAAAGCTAGTGCATCTTTTTTTGTAGGGACTGAAACTCTTACAATATCGCACCCTGCAAAATAGAGTCTATTAATCTGTTCAATGGTTGCCTTTTCGTCATAGGTTTTAGAAAAGGTCATCGACTGCACAGGAATTGGTGCCCCTGCTCCAATAGGGAT
The DNA here is from genome assembly GCA_011390075.1 of Helicobacteraceae bacterium. Taxonomy (GTDB): domain Bacteria; phylum Campylobacterota; class Campylobacteria; order Campylobacterales; family SZUA-545; genus JAABTA01. The sequence continues at coordinate 1,276 of JAABTA010000253.1, forward strand.
ATCACGGATAAAGATCTGCTTGGTTGGGTAGCGTTGTATCATTTTACTTCTCGTAATCCACCACTTTTGTATACTCAGCAACCTCTTTTATCATCTCTACGACTTTAAGATGTTCTGGATGTATTGCGTAAGTTTTAAGATCTTCTTTTGACTTAAAGGTAGAGTATAGACTCAAATCACAGGCTCTTTCACCGCCATTAAAGTCCACACCTATTTCAAAAGTATGTATCTCACTAATTTTTGCAGGCAGTTGTTCTAAAGCCTCTTTTACTTGAACCACACTATGAGGATCTCTCAATTTAAAAAATACAATATGGACAATCATTTGCTCTCCTGTTTTTGGTCATTATATCAAAAGATCGCTCTTGCTTTTAGACCACTTTTTTATAAACATTCACCATATAAAAAGCGATAGGAATAATAATCAGCGTTAATACTGAAGAGGTCACCATACCACCAATCATTGGTGCTGCAATTCTTTGCATCACTTCACTTCCCACACCATCTACATACATAATAGGAATCAAACCACCTAAAATTGCAAAAACTGTCATAAGCTTTGGTCTAAGACGAAGAGCTGCTCCGGCAAAAACAGCCTCTTTAATCTCTTCTCTTGTTGGATTGATAACCTTCTCTTTCAGCTCTAAAATCGCCTCTTCTAAATAGACAAGCATGACAATAGAGGTCTCCGCTGCCACACCAAGGAGTGCTAAAAAGCCTACAATAACAGCAATAGACATATTAAAATTTAAAAAGTCTATATACCAAAGCCCGCCAGCTAGTGCTAGAGGAAGAGTAAAAAAGATAATCGATGTATAGGCAAAGTTTCCTAGTGCTAGATAGATAAGCACAAAAACTATGAGAAAAGTAAGAGGAATAATATACTGCAGTCTCTCCATAGCTTGCTCTAAAAACTCGCTCTGCCCTGCCCACTCATAATAAAATCCTGTTGGAAGATTCACACTTCCTACAAGTTCTGCCACATCTGCTTTGTACTGATTGGCACTAA
>JAABTA010000254.1 GCA_011390075.1 Helicobacteraceae bacterium
GCCACTCCTAAAGAGCCAGTGGAATTACTTCGCGCTCCAATAATGCCAGCACACATCGTACCATGGTGATCTGAGGCGTCTGGGGTGACATTGCTTTCATCATCGCTATTAATTTGATAGTAGTAGCCATATCTGAGATCTTCGTGTTGGGTATCAAATCCAAAATCAATGATACCAACTTTTATATCTTTTCCAGAGTAGCCATTTTCCCAAACGGAGGTAACATTAATATCTCTATTATTTGCTTCAGAGGTAAGATGCCATGAGTCAAAAAAGAGGGGATTGTCAGTAACTAAAGAGAAAGAGAAGGTATCGGAAAAGTTTGGATTTTCGTGTGTGATAGGCTCACTAGAGGTGTCGCTAGGGACTATATAGCTCTTGGCTGTGCCATCACAGCCAAGAAAAATAAAAAAAAAAGCAACACTCCAAAGAGCTATTTTCATCTTCTTTGGATCTTTTGAATAAAGTCGGGGTGGGCAAACTCTGCCTCTTTATGCTCCACAAGATCTTTGGAGAGTTCAAGGGCTTGTGTGGGAGAGTCTGTTTGAAATAGAAAAAGCGTAGGGGTGAGCTTTTCTAAAAAGATGACACCATATTTTTTTTCTATTTTCTGAGGCGCTGATGCTTCTCTTAACTTGGCAATCACTCTTTGAGAGACAGTAATGTTTTTTCCATCTTCTCTTGTAAAATGCATAGTGTCTGCGCTCCTTGTTGCTTCTTGAAAGCTAGGGGTCACAACTATCTTTTCTCCTTTGTGGTAGTAGAAATAGCTGTTAGCCAACAGATTCAAAAGAGAGATACAGCTTACAATAAGAAATTTCATAGTTTTGTATCAATTATCTCTTTTGCTTTTTCTATAGGCTTAAAAATATTTTGTTGCATCCATTTTTTGTCCATATACTCAGCTGGTCTGACAGGAACACCCTGCACTCTAAGCTCAAAGTGGAGATGATCTCCTAAAGCTAAGCCACTTTTTCCTGTGGTGGCGATAATTTGTCCCGCTTCTACATCCATGCCATCGCTCACTAGTAACTCATTACAGTGCCCATACACAGAATAGAGTCCCAAACCGTGGTAGATAATGGGCATATTTCCATAAATGCCATTTTTTGCCGAGTAGATCACCTTACCCTTATTAGAAGAGAAAATATCTCCATGCTGTATATTGGCAAGATCGAGTCCTAAATGGTAGGATTGACTTACCTCCTCTTTTTCTGAATAAAAGTATCTATGATCCCCAAAAGAGGCTACTGCCGAGTAGTTTTTAAGAGGTTCAAAAGTTTGCAGGGTAAAATCAGAAATTCTATCTTCTAGAATATTTTTTGTGTAAGAGGTGATGAGATCGCTATTTTTTTGTCTAAGGGTCTCATTGATTTTTATAAATCTTTTTAAAGAGTCCTCCTCGTAGGGTTCGTTGGCAAAAGTTTCGCTATAGAGATCGGTGATTTTTCCATTTAAAAAAGCGCTTCTAAGAGGGATTTTTGAGATCTTATATCGTTTGTTTTTGTTAAAGAAAGGAATTCTTTTTCTATTTTTATTGCCAGCTTTATCGGTGGCTTCGATGTAGGCTCTAAAGCCTCTGCTTCTAAGATCTCTTGCTATGAGAGATATATAATAGCCCTCTTTATAAAAAGGGATGACTTGAAACTCATCATTATTATTGGTTGTGATTGCAATGTCTTCTAGGTTGTCATCTTCAACCTCAAAAATAACAATGGCTGTTCCCCCAAGGGTGATACCGTAGGATTTGGAGATGATATCAACCTCTGGTTTTCTTCTATCGACAATAATATTTGAGATCTTTTGCACGGTGTTTCCTGATGCAAAGTTCCAAAAACTTGTATCGGTAACCTCTACTTTGAGTCTTGTGTCTCCCTTTGGATAAAAAGTTTTTGCTGGAAAATTAATATCTAGGTCGATATATCTCTCACTGTCTGCTTTGCCTTTGGCCAAGGTGATAGCTGCGTCTTGTTTTATTAAAGAGACCTTATAAGATCTGATACCTCTATTATCTGAAAGAGAGACCTTTATTGGCTGCTTAAGATTCCAATAAATATCATCGGGGGCAGTAATGCTTGGAGATTCTCGTTCAAAAAACTCTGAGTAATAGACGGTGAAAATAATAGACCCCAATACAAGGAGAATACCTAGCCATAAGAGATTATTTTTTCTTGGTTTTTTTTTGTAGTGATACATGGTGCCTTTCTGTTTCTATAGATAAATTAAATAGAATATTGGCGATTATACAGAAAAATTATTTATACTCTAAAAGAGATCGGAAG
>JAABTA010000255.1 GCA_011390075.1 Helicobacteraceae bacterium
GCTCTTTTCTAGCTCGTCTATATAGACAGTCGAGACTATAAAAAGTCCAAGTTCAGGAGAGAACCTATACCACGAAACTTTTTCATATTCATAATTTGTAGGATCCCCTGGTTTGTTCCACTGATAGCGCATCTCATGGATTTTGCCATCTTTATTGCGACTCATCTCCTTAAAAAAAGTCTCTTCGGTTCCTGGCTTTTTAAGCTCTAATAGAAATTTTCCAGTAAGAGTCTCATCGGGATGATAGAGCATCTTCCCCTCTTCTGTTGCCACATAAAAATATCCTGTCTCCCCTATTTTGATATTTCTAATGTAGCTTTTAATATTTTCTGCCAAGCGATCATAGAGCTTCTCAGACTCTTTGGCTACATCATCTAAATAGATCCCTGTTCCTATATATTGGTTAAAATAGTCACTCTTTTTAATATAGCTCAGTTTTTCAAAAATTCCCTCTTCGCCAATTTTTGGCCACCAATATCTTGTAAAACCCTCTCCTGAGATGTCCGCTTTTTGTGCCATCTCTACAGCAAAATATTTTCCTTTTGCTCCCTTTACTTGACTAAAATCTTTACCAATATACTCTCTCATTCCATGGGCTGTTAAAACAATATCTTTATCTGCACAAAAGAGATAGTTATTATCTCCATAACGCATCTTGGAGACACTCTCAAGAGCATTTCTTTTTGCCTGTTCATAGGAGAGTTCACCGTCAGCATATTTTTGATGGTTGAGTCGTAAGATAGACTCAGCCACTAAAGTGACATTTTTTACTTCGCTTTGGCTCTTTTCTAAGATCTTGGTTTTCATGGCTTCTAGTTGATTGTAGCTGTGCTGAACAGATGTCTCTAGGTTGTCTAAGATAGCATGGCTACTGCTTTTAATCTCTTGAAAACTTCTTACCTTAAGCTCTGGCAAAATCAGAAGAAACACTGCTAAAGCAATGGTAATATTAATAAGCACAGCCGAGAGAATAATTTTTTGAAATAGTGTAAACCTCATAGACACCCTTACAAATTAGAAAAGTAATTGAGATCCTATCTAAAGTACATTAGCTATTTATTACTTCTGTTGTTTCTTTTGATACTCTGTAAGTTTTTTCTCTTTATCAATGGCTCTATTTAGATCGTGTTCATCATCAAAAAGCGCTCCATGGGTAAATTTATTCTCATCATCAAACTGTCCACCTTTGAGCGCCCAAATAAAAGCAATAATACCAAATATTCCAAGAACAAGTGAGCCTATAAGACTCATCGTAAGTGTTCCAGTCATTTTTTTATCCTTAAAGAGTTTCCAACAACAAGAAGCGAGCTTAAAGACATAGATAGAGCCGCCACTAGAGGAATCACAAATCCTGCCATCGCAATTGGAATCGTAACTACATTATACACAAGAGATAATAAAAGATTCTGCTTAACAAAGCGGTAGGTTCTTCGGCTGATAAGTAGAGCGTCTTTTAAATTACTCAAAGAGGAATCAAGCAACACAATATCACTGACACTAATTGCCGTATCTGCGCCAGAGTGCATAGCCACAGCAATATCTGATTTGGCTAGGGCAATGGAGTCGTTAATTCCATCTCCTGTGGTAATAACAATTTTGCCCTCATTTCTCAAAGACTCAATCAGATCCGCCTTGCCCTCAGGGAGCAGTTCTGCGTGGATATTGTCCACTCCCACCCGCTCTGCAACCTTTAGTGCTGGGATCTTTTTGTCTCCTGTGGCAATAAGCACATCAAGCCCCATCTTTTTTATCGCCTCAATAGCCTCAGCTGCGTCCTCTTTGATCTCATCTTCTAGATAAAAAATTGCCAAGATCTCTTTTGCATTGGCAAAGACAAAGTGGGAGTAGTCACTGCTAATATCGGTAACGCCTAGATGAGGAAGGGACTCCTTAATATAGTTAAAACTTCCTCCAAAATAGCGCTCATTCTCAAATGTACAGCTAAGCCCTTTAGCCCTCTCCTCTTTTATAGAAAGTTCAAAAGTGCTCACTTTATCGAGGTAGTGGCTAATCCCCAAAGAGACTGGATGATTGCTTCCCTCTACTAAGGATTTTAAGATCTTTTCGTCAAAGCTTTTGATGGCTACTTTTTTGATAACTTTAGGCTTTGCTTTTGTGATGGTTCCTGTTTTGTCTAAAACAAGGGTATCTGCTTTGGCCATGGTCTCTATAAGATTGGCTCCTTTAAATAAGATGCCTTTTTTTGCTGCCGTGCCAATACCTATCACGGTAGCAATAGGCGTTGCCAGTGCCAAGGCACAAGGACAAGCGATAATAATCA
>JAABTA010000024.1 GCA_011390075.1 Helicobacteraceae bacterium
TTAAGAAGAGATGAGGCATATATTGGTGTGCTTATAGATGATTTGGTTTTAAAGGGTACAAAAGAGCCCTACCGAATGTTTACCTCTCGTTCTGAGTTTAGACTGCTTCTGCGAGAAGACAACGCAGATCTAAGACTCTTGGAAAAAGGGTTCGCATTGGGACTTGTGGAGCAAAAGCAGTACGACGCCTTTAGAAAGAAAAAACAGGAAGTACAAGAGGGAGTTGCGTATCTAAAGAGTACAGGTTTTAGTAATGCAAAAGAGAATATTGAAAAACTCGCCCAAATTGGTGAAGAAAAAATTGTAGAAAAGACCAAGCTTATTAATATTGTCTCAAGAAGTACTTTTACACAAGAGAAACTTCTCTTTTTGGTGCCAGAATTTGCCCAATACTCCAAAAAAGCACTAGAACAGGTGCTTATTCAAGCAAAGTACAACCACTACATTGCCAAACAGCTAGGACAGATTGAGAAGATGAAAAAGCAATTAACAGAAAAAATCCCCAAAGATTTTGACTACAAAAGTCTCTCTGGCCTCTCTAATGAAGTGGTGGAAAAACTAGAAAAAATAAGACCAGAAAACCTCTTTTTTGCCTCCAACATAAGTGGCGTTACCCCCGCAGCTTTGGATATTATTGCTATTGGGTTGCATTTGAAGAGAAAAAAATGAGTGCAACTTTCAACCTTAACATATGCTATTGTGATGAACAATATATTGGCTCACATGATGAGGTTTATTAAAACATATTATCTATATTATTAGTTTATTTCGTAGAAAAAAAGTGAAAATATTCTTTTTTAATGCTCTTAAATTGCCAATATATCCCTCTGTATTCTAATCAAAAATGAGTGCTGTTTTGATTGTTCCAAAAGAGTAAAAATAGCGAAAAAAATCAGATTTTTAATAAAAGTGCAAGGATTTTTAAAGTATCATCTTGCGTTTTTTAGATCAAGTTACGAATAAAAGTTCGTATTTCCGTGAAATTTTGAGAAAGGCAGAGAATGGCAGATTGCAAAAGAAGGGCGTTTGTTAAGGGTGCTGGTGCAGCGCTTGGTGTGACTGCAGCTGTAGGTGGTGGATTTGCTCTTTATGGTATGAAAAGAGCTTGGGATCCACTTCCTAGTGTTGTTGCCGCAGGTGTCACAGAGGTTGAGACTAGCAGTATGGACCAAGGAGATGTTGGTCAGGTAGAGTATAGAGGTAAGCCAGTTGTGATTTTAAAAAAGACTGATGAAATGCCTGCTAATGAAGAGAGAGATGTTGTCATTAATGGCGAGAGATTTACCGTTAATATTCTCATTTGTACACATCTTGGCTGTATTCCAGCGTGGACAGGTGAAATGTTTAAGTGTGCTTGTCATGGTGGCGAGTTTGATTCTAGCGGTGTCAATACTTTTGGACCTCCTCCAACTCCAATGGTGGTTCCTCCATTTATGATTGAAGGTACTAAGATAGTTCTTGGAAAAGAAGGACCAGAGTACGCGAAAATCAAAGCGGCAAAGGCGTAAAGGGTGATTGATGGCAAAATTTGAAAAAGCAAATAGTATAGGTGAATGGTTAGACCAAAGACTTAATACCAAAGAGCTTATGAGAGTAGGTGTTTTAGAGTATTGGATTCCTAAAAATATTAACTTCTTATGGTCTTTTGGTATTATTTTAGCAACACTTTTTGGTATTCTTGTGGTTTCAGGAATCTTTCTACTAATGTATTACAAACCAGATACAGATCTTGCGTTTTATAGTGTGAACTACACAATTATGCAAGAAGTTGCTTATGGTTGGGTCTTTAGAAACATGCATGCAGTGGCAGCGTCTGTTGTGTTTTTAGCAATTTATATTCACATGTTTACAGGTATTTATTACGGATCTTATAAGTCTGGTAGAGAGATGATATGGCTAACAGGGACTATTCTTTTAATCGCTTTCTCTGCAGAGGGGTTTAGTGGATATATGCTTCCTTGGGGGCAGATGAGTTACTGGGCAGCGCAAGTTATTACAAACCTTTTTGGTGCAATTCCTGTAATTGGCCCAGATCTAGTCATTTGGATTAGAGGGAACTATGTCGTAGAGGATGCAACGCTCACAAGGTTTTTTGCTCTGCATGTGCTTGTGATTCCTCTTATTATTATGGGCGTACTTGGGGCGCATATGTATGCTCTTAGAATTCCTCATGTAAATAATCAAGATGGTGAAGATATCGATTATGAAGCAGAGGCGAGAAAATTTAAATCTGGTGATAAGAGAAACTCAAAAGTGATGCCTTTTTGGCCAACTTTTGTAGCAGAAGATGTTTTTGTATTGGGAGCGTTCTTAACCTTCTTTTTCTACTTAACATTCTTCCATTTTGGTTTTGCAATGGATCCAATTAACTTTATCCCTGCAGACAGCATGAAAACGCCTCCACACATCTATCCTGAGTGGTATTTTTTATGGAGTTATGAAGTATTAAGAGGTTTCTTTTTTAGTTCGGATATGGGTCTTATAGCCTTTGGTATTGCAAACCATATTTTCTTGGTATTTCCATGGCTAGATAGAGATCCAGCAATCAAACCAATGCACAAAAGACCATTAATGAAGTGGTGGTTTTGGTCATTCTTATTGATTATGATTGCACTGACAGTTTGGGGTAAATTGCCTCCAACAGGTATTAATGCGTATATCGGTTTTGTACTTTCGGTTGCATGGCTTAGTTGGGTGCTTATTCTATTACCACTACTCTCATCTATCGAGAGAAAAAGTTAAGGGGGCTTTATGAGAGATATTAAAATATTAATTGTACTAATTTTCTTCACAGGGCTTACCTATTATGGTATTGAGCCATACGCTCACCACATTATGCACCCTCCAGTAGAAGAGGCTGACTACTCCTTTAAAGATCTAGGGGATGACAGATCTCAAGTGGAGAGTATGATTGCTAGCGCTGATGTAGCTACTGGAGAGCAGCAAGTGCTTAGCAACTGTACAGCGTGCCATAGTATAAAGTCTCAAGGTCAGCAGATGATGAGCGATGCAGACTTAATTGCTGCCAATGGGCTATTGCCTCCAGATCTTTCAAATGCTGGTTCTTTGTATGACGAGTATTTCTTGTTTAAGTTTTTGATGGATCCAGCCGGTGCTGCTTTTAATAGCACTTATGAAATGCACAAAAAAGAGCAGTTGGCAACTGAGAAAGCAGAAGCTTCCAGTGAGGATGAAAAAAGAGCATTAGTCAATGCACATCAGAAGGCAGTTGAGGGCTTTAAGAACAAAAAAGCTGCGTCATTTATAAAAATGCCAGGATATGGTTGGTTAGGTGAAGAAGAGGTGGCAAATATAGTGGCATACTTCCAATCAATAGCTAAGCCAGTTGAGGAGCTCTCCGGCAAAGAGATCACTATCAATGCGTGTGCGAGATGCCATAGTGTGGACTATGATAAGGTTGCATTGCAAGCAGATGCTGAAACTCTAGCGCCTTATCTTGGTTCATTTCCGCCAGATCTTTCTCAGATGATCCGATCAAAAGGTAATAGCTATCTTCATACATTTATCAATGATCCACAAAAGCATCTGTTAGGTACAGGTATGCCTAGAGTTGGTTTAACAAAAGAGGCTGAGGCAAAAGTAGTGAACTACATTGAAAAAGTAGGGGATCCTAATATCGAGGCGAGAAGCGCAATTGGTCAATACTTTGTACTCTTCTTCTTGATTTTTACATTTTTTGCTCTTGGTTGGAAAAAGAATGAATTTAAAGAAGTTGGAAAATAGGAGCTGTGATGAAAAAATTATTATTAACACTAGTTTTTGTTGCTACGACTTTGATTGCAAATGATGTAATGAAAGAAAGTATGCACAAAATGGAGATGGGTTTAGATAAGATCCAAAAAGGCTACCTTTATAATAGCAAGGCTCTCATAACCGAGGGTCTTGATGATATCTATGAAGGTAACAAACTTTTTAAAAATACAGATATGAAACAGTATCTGCCAGAAAACAGACAACACATGCTCAATAGATCTCTAAGACATTCAGAGACTATTGACAAAAACCAAGCCGCTATGAAAAATGCAGTATTGCAAAACAAGCTCTATCAAGCCCTTGATTATCAAGCGGAAATAGTCAAAGCTTGTGCAGCTTGCCACGGTGTGGTAAGAAGCTGGTAATATCCAATTTGCCCCAATATTTTGGGGCAAATGACTCTTAAATTTTTACTTTTTTGATTAAATCTGTGATATATTCTAAATCGCTCTGTGTAAGTTCTGTGCCACTAGGAAGGCAGAGCCCTTTTGCAAAAAGTTCTTCACTGACTCTATCGCCATAATACTCACACTCTTTAAAAACAGGTTGCATGTGCATTGGTTTCCAAAGGGGCCTAGACTCGATACTGTTTTTTTCTAAGATCTCAATAACTTTCTCTTTTTGTATGGTATTGAATGTGAGAGTAGTGAGCCATCTGTTACCTTGAGAGTTTTCTAGTTCTGGCATAAATGAGATCTCAAGATGTCCGAGTAATTTTTGGTAGGTGCTAAAGATCGCTCTTTTTTTGGTGACTCTTTTTTCAAGGACCTCCATCTGTCCAACACCAATGGCGCCTAGTACATTGCTCAATCTATAGTTGTAGCCAACCTCTGAGTGCTCATAATGAAGAGAGGGATCTCTTGCTTGAGTTGCTAAAAATTTTGCTTTTGATGCATATTTTTGTGTGTTAGTCACCAAAACCCCACCACCACTTGTGGTGAGAATCTTGTTGCCATTAAAAGAGTAGACCCCTATATCGGCAAAAGTTCCTGTCTGTTTGTTATGAAAATGAGCACCTAAAGACTCTGCTGCATCCTCGATGAGCAAGACTCCATAAGCTTTACAGATGGCAAAGATCTTCTCAATATCTGCACATTGACCATACAGGTGGGTGAGAATCAGAACTTTTGGGATCTTATTTGCTCCTTTTCGTTTGGCTAAAAACTCCTCTAAAAGCTCAGGGGAGAGGTTCCAGCTTTGTGTGTCGCTCTCTATAAAAATCGGTTTGCACTTTTCGTAGGTAACGGGAGCTACGGAACCAATAAAGGTAAAGCTTGAGGCTAAGATCTCATCATTTTCTTTGACTCCTAGCACCTTTAAAGCAAGATGAATAGCAGCAGTAGCCGAGCTAAGAGCAACAGCATATTGTGCTCCTGTGTAGCTTTTGATAGACTCTTCAAACCTATCAACAAATTCTCCTAAAGGGGCTATATAGTTGCTTGCAAAAACTTCTTGAATATACTTTTGTTCGTTTCCAGACATGTGTGGAGGCGAGAGAAATATCTGTTTCATTGGGCAGGACTCCCTTTATATACTTTTGATTGGGATAGATCGTGCACTACAACACTTCCAGCACCAACAGTAACATCTTTAGCAATCATCAAACACTGCATCACACAGGAGCCAATACCTATAAAAGAGCTTTTTCCAACTTGAACGGCTCCCGCAAGCGAGGCATTGGGAGCAATATGGACAAAATCTGCAATCAAGCAGTCGTGATCAATGACAGCGCCTGTGTTAATAATGGCGCATTTTCCAACTTTTGTATCGGGGTTGATAACAGCCCCTGCCATCACAACGGTTCCCTCTTTAATACTTGCAAAAGAGGAGACACACGCTTTTGGGTGAATGAGGGTGGCCATAGCAATGGCGTGGCTTGTAAGTTTTTTATAGACTTTTTCCCTATGTCTATTATCACCAATGGCAAGAACGACTAGGCACTCCTTATGGTGATCTAAAAACTCTTGGAATGTGATTGGTTCGTAGCCAAAGATCTGAGCTTTGGAGGTATCATCTATGAACCCTTTTACTTGATATCCGCTAAGCTTTGCTAGTTCGTACACCACTTTTCCGTGACCACTAGCGCCATAAATATAGATTGGTTTCATCCTTTAAACTTCTCCATTGTCACATTTGTTTTGCTTGAGATTCCATCTCTTTTAAGCACTTTAATAAGCGTGAGTGCTAAGATTTTAAGATCGAGAAAAAAAGAGACATTGTTCACATACTGAATATCATAGGCAAATCGCTCTTCCCAGCTTAGGGTATTTCTTCCCTTTATCTGGGCAAGGCCTGTAATTCCCGGGGCTACTTCGTGCCTTCTTTTTTGCTCACTACTATAGAGATCGAGATACTCAATTAAAAGAGGTCTAGGGCCAATAAAACTCATCTCCCCTTTGATGACATTAAGCAGTTGTGGCAATTCATCGAGACTAAGAGATCGAATCAGTTTACCAACCCCTTGAAGCCTTGCTGCATCTGGCAAGAGATCTCCATGGCGATCTCTTGCGTTAGTCATGGTTCTAAATTTGTAGATTGTAAAGATCTTTTCATCTTTTCCAGGTCTTTTTTGAGTGAAAAAAATAGGCTTTCCAATAAAGAGAAACACCAGTAGCGCTGTAGTGCAAAACAGTGGCAAAAGAAGCAAAAAGAGCGTGCAAGCTAAAAGCTTATCTAGGATTGGTTTTGCAATATTTTTATAGAAATTTTTCATAAACTTTTAAATACTCCTTGACCACAATTTCTACTGAGAAGTTTTTCTTACAAAGATTATAGGCATTTTCACCAAAAAGCTGTGCCTTTGCGCTGTCTTCTAAGATTGCTTCAATGCGTTTTTGTAAGATCTCACTATCTTTCACAGGGACCAAATAGCCATTTACTCCATCTGTGACAACCTCTTTGCAACCTACTGTATCGGTTGTGATGAGTGGTTTTTTCATGGCGCTGGCTTCTAAAAGAGTTCTTGGCACTCCCTCTCTATAGCTTGGAAGCACAAAAAGATCACACAGTGCTACAAATTGTTCCACATCCCAACGCTCTTTGAGATAGAGCACATAAGGAGCCTCTAAAAACTGCGGATCTAAAGAGGCAGGGTTGCCTGTATCGGTGCCACCAATATAGACAAAAAGATATTTGTGCCCTAGGTTCTTGGCTACTTGATAATACTCTCTTACTCCCTTGTGTGTAATAGCTCTTGCCACCATGAGAACCATCTTTTTATTTTCTGGGTTGATTGTTTGTTGAAGGGCTTGGAGTTGGTGAGGGTCTATTTTTTCTAGGTTGAACTTCTCCATATCTACACCAGAGCTTCTCACAAGAAAAGCTTTGTGTCTTGGAAGGATATTTTTTTTGCAAAAATAGTCCAAATCGTCGCTGTTTTGAAAGATGACCGCTGAGACTTTTTTAAAAGCCAATCTATACAGAGTCTCCATAATAGAGCGGATACGGACAGCCTTTTTGGAGTTACTAATATAGAAACTGCCAAGTCCTGTGACTGTGGCAATCTTTACAGGCACTTTAGCAAAATGTGCCGCGAGGGCTCCGTAGATATTTGGTTTGGCTGTAAAGGTGTGCAACAGATCAAGTTTTAGCGGTTGCAGTCTTTTATAGATATGATAGATAGTAGCGATCTCTTTCAAAGGATTGAGGCTCCCTCTTGAGATATCATAGGTGATAATTTGAAGATTTTGTTCTAAAAGTTTTTTTGCCCCATCATCATTGGGTGTGATCACAAATACGGTGTGTCCTTGCTCTATGAGCTCTTTTATAATCGGCAATCTAAAAAGGTAGAGGTTCATTGAAAAATGAGATAAAAAACCAATTCGCATAGCCCATTATATACAAAAAGAGATTGGAGAAGTGCAGGGTCTAAAGACCTTGCACTAGCTTATGAGCAAGATCTAAGATCTCTTTTTTTTGATTTAACCCATCAATAAATCTCTGAGGAATGCCTTGAACTCCCACTTGTGCACCCACTAAAGCGCCTGTTAGCATAGCTCTTGCCATGTTTTGACCCCCACCATTGAGTGCGTGTAAAACAGCATTTTCAAAGTCGTTGTTGTACTTTGCACTGAGATAATAGACCGATGGAATAATATGATAAATGGCACAAGGCATTCCATATACCAAAGAGACTTTCCACGCAGGCTCAATCTTTATCGACGGATCTTTTGCTGCTTTGGCAATAGACATAGGCGTAAGGAGCGCATCAGGAGAAGAGAAAACCCCCTTCTTTTCTAGCTCTTTTGTCCCTAGCTTTGGAGGTTGTAAATTATCAGAAGTGATAGCGTGAAAAGGCAGTTGTTTCTCTTTGACTAAATCCATAAGTTTCAGTGAAAGTTTTGAGTCAAAGGCTTCTCCTACAATCAGCTGAGAAAGAATGGCTGAGTAGGCAACCGTAATAGCTGATACAGTTGGATCTATTTGGGTTTGGTGAGTGTTGTTCCATACATGCTCTGCCATTGTCTTGGGATCTTTTGCGTAGT
>JAABTA010000256.1 GCA_011390075.1 Helicobacteraceae bacterium
TAGTCCGGAGTAAATACATCACCACCTCTTTCTAAAAACGGATGATTAACATCACTATGCTTTGCAATAGCTTCAAGGTCGATCTTATGAAACCCTTCAGGTATGTTTATAGAAATATGTGCTTTTGTCATTTTCTCCTCTTTTGTGGGTGGATATTATATTAAAACTTGCTTTCTTAAAACTTAAAGCAGGGTGTGTTCCATTAAAAATTTTGATTTGGTCTTGACAAATAGGGACGGTTTAACGATCCACACCAAACGCCCCTATTATGGAACTAGAAGGATGACAAAACTTCTTTAAGGATAAAGGAGACAGGCAAAATTTAGGTTTTTTATTCAACAAAGTCAATCTATGAGATGGATAGATGGCAGAGAGGAAGGGATTCGAACCCTCGGTGGATTGCTCCACACACGCGTTCCAGGCGTGCTCCTTCGACCACTCGGACACCTCTCTACTTACGGAGGGTGGAATAATACACAAATCTTTCTCTAACTTTTCTTAAGCCAAAATTTTACACAAAATTTCACAAAATTTAAAACTAACTAAAGCTTTTCTTAAATAGAATGGGTGAGAAAAAAAGTATAGGAAAAGCATTGAAAAATTCAGCAGATGTCATTAGGTTTTATATTATCTCTTTTTTTAAGGGTGTAGCGGTAGCACTAGTTTTAGGGGTTTTCTCCTATTTTGTTTTTGATACAAATATTTTTGTTGTGATACTTTTTTCTTCTATCACAGCGATCACAACTCTTTTGGCAATCCATATTCATCTTTTTAAACCAATTATCTCTCTTAGTGGACTTTTCGCGGGGCTTTCTGATAGAGACAGAGCCAATAGAGATCTCGCAAAGCTAGAGATAGAAAAAAGAATCAGAGATAATAAGATCTTAGATACACTTTTTGGTCGCTCTTACAATTTCTTGCTTACTCTTATCAAAATAGCCAATCAACTCTCAAGCTCCTCTGGCAAAACAGCCATATCAACAGCTACTGTGAGCTCCTCTATCGATGATCTCTCAAGCAAGCTAGATAACCAAACAGACTCTATAAAAGAGATAGCCCAGCACTCTAACTCCATTATGGACACCATTAAGAATGTCTCTTCCAATGCTACAAAAACTTCGAGTCAAACAATTGAGGTAATGAAAAAAAGCGGTGATGAGAGCCGAGAAAAACTAGAGATAATCATCGATACCATGAACAATATTGCCGATCAAAGCAAAAACACCTCCAATCAAGTTGAAGATCTGAATAAAAAATCCGCTGAGATCTTTGATGTGACCTCTGTAATAGAGGGCATAGCCGAACAGACCAATCTCTTAGCCCTCAACGCTGCAATCGAAGCTGCAAGAGCAGGAGAGCACGGCCGTGGATTTGCTGTTGTTGCTGACGAAGTAAGAAACCTAGCAGAGAGAACCCAAATAGCTACAAAAGAGGCAGAAGAGGTAGTAAGCGCTATTGTTGCTGATAACAAAAAGATTAAAGAGACTATTAATACATTGGCAAAAAGTATCTCAGGTGGTGTCTATCAGATAGAGGAGATTGGCAATCAGATTAATAACTTTTTGCATCAATCAAGCTTTGTAGAGTCTCAAATCTCAGATATTACAGATGGCGCATTAAAAAATCAAAAGCAACTAGAAAATATCTCTAGTTCTATTGCTCTTATAGAAGATCGAATGATACACAGTAGCCAAACAATGCACGAAATTGCCAACCAAACAGAGCAGCTCATCGAAGATGTCGAGAACTCTCAAGAGGAGGTTGCTGAGTTTTCTCTTGATGTGTACCACGAAAAGATCTATCAAAGCGCTCTTGGTGCCGCAAAAGAGATAGAGCGAACCTTTGAGAATGCTATCAAAGAGGGAACTATCACAAGAGAAGATCTCTTTGACAAAAACTACATTCCAATCGAAAATACCAATCCACAAAAATTCTCAACCAAGTTTGACAGCTTTACCGACAAGCATATAGCACCAATCCAAGAGAGACATCTCAAAGATACAGACTATATTATTTACAGTATCTGTTGCAATACGGATGGGTATGTTCCTACCCACAATCAAAAATTTACTCAAGAGCTCACAGGTGATTACGAAAAAGATATGGTAGGCAATAGAACCAAAAGAATTTTTGATGACAAAACAGGAAGCAGATGTGGCAGTCACACCAAAAAACTTCTCTTGCAAACCTACAAAAGAGACACAGGGGAGATTATGCACGACCTCTCTGTTCCTATCTTTGTTGATAAAGAGCACTGGGGTGGTTTTAGAGTTGGGT
>JAABTA010000257.1 GCA_011390075.1 Helicobacteraceae bacterium
GAACACACTCTTTTTGCAGTAGAGTCAAAACTCATTGACAACAATCACCATGTCAAAATCACCTTAAGAAATCAGATTAAAGCAGAGCATTTAGTCTCTCTTTTAGATAGTTATGATATTAATGGCACAATGGAAGAAATATTTCAATTTAAGGAAAACCTTTTCAATGAAGAATAATAGAGTAGTTGTATGTGATCATATTCACGAAACGGGTTTAGAGATCTTAAAAATGAGCAAAGATATTGAGCTCACTATTGCTTATGATGAACCAAAAGATACTCTAAAAAGATTTACAAAAGATGCAGATTTAGTTATTACAAGAAGCTCAACTCCTGTTAATGAAGAATTTTTAGAGCATGCAAAGAGTCTCAAATATATTATCCGTGCTGGAGTTGGGGTTGATAATGTTGATATTAATGCTTGTAGCAAAAGAGGCATTATTGTTATGAATGTTCCTACTGCTAATACAATAGCTGCTGTAGAGCTTACCATGACACACATTTTAAGCGCTCTTAGAACCTTTCCTGACGCCCATAGCGAGCTTAAAGATAAGAGAGTTTGGAAAAGAGAAAACTGGTATGGCACAGAACTTTTTGGGAAAAAAGTAGGTGTGATTGGTTTTGGTAATATTGGCTCTAGGGTAGCTACTAGATGCCAAGCCTTTGAAGCTAACATTATTGCCTATGATCCCTATATTCCCCCTAGCAAAGTCACCGATCACGGCATGAAATACACCAAAAATTTTGACGATATTCTCTCATGTGATATTATCACTATTCACACTCCAAAAAACAGAGAAACCATTGGTATGATTGGAGCGGATGAGATTGCTAAGATGAAAAAGGGCGTTATTCTTATTAATGTTGCCCGTGGAGGACTCTATGATGAAAAAGCACTAGAGGAAGGTCTACGAACTCAAAAGATCCGATTTGCTGGCATTGATGTTTTTTCTCAAGAACCTGCAAATGATCACCCTCTTTTAGATCTTGATAATATCAATGTTACCCCTCATCTTGGGGCAAATACAAGAGAGTCACAAGTAAAGATAGCAACACAAGCAGCAGAGAATGCTATAGAGGTTGTTAAGGGAATCTCTTTTCCAAATGCTTTGAATATGCCATTTAAAGAGAATGAAATTCCAGATTTTGTTACTCCATACTTTGAACTTACCCAAAGAATGGCCTTTTTAGCTTCTCAAGTGGCAAGAGGGCCAATTGAGTCTATTACAGTGGATGTAGATGGAGATATTAAAGAGTATATTGACTCTTTAAAGATCTATGCCATTGTTGGCGCAATGAGAGAGTCGATGGAGGAGAATATCAACTATGTGAATGCTCCATATATCGCCCAAGAAAGAGGTGTTAAAGTTAAAGCCCAGACCAATAAAGATATTGATAGTCCTTATAAAAACAAGGTAGTAGTCAGAGTGACTACTAGTGATGATAGTTTTAAGATCTGTGGCACAATCTTTGAAGGGACAACACCAAAAATTGTCAATGTTAATGGTTTTGATGTAGATGTAACACCAAAGGGAAAAATTATTTTCTTTAGAAATTCTGATGTTCCTGGTGTTATTGGGGATGTTGGTATGCTTTTAGCAAAACATGCTATCAATATTTCAGATTTTAGACTAGGTAGAGATAATGATGGGCAAGCAATCGCTCTTATCGTAGTCGATAGCGAAGTTACAAAAGAGACACTTATCGAGCTTTCAAAACTAGAAGCTGCGATAGATGTTCGATATGCAGAAATTTAGGGAGAAAAAATGGCAATATCAATGAACGAGCTCAAAAAGGGCTTAAAAATCGAGATGGAAAAAATTCCATATAAAATAGTTGAGTATCAACATGTCAAGCCAGGAAAAGGGGCAGCATTTGTTAGAACAAAGGTAAAATCTTTAGTTGATGGAAGAGTAATAGAAAAGACATTCCACGCAGGAGACAAGTGCGAAAAGCCAGATCTTGAATCAAAAAAGATGCAATACCTCTATGACGAGGGTGAGACTTTACAGTTTATGGATACAGAAAATTTTGAACAGCTCCCTCTGACAAAAACACAAGTTGGTGAGGTTTTAAACTGGATTATTGAGAGCATGGAGGTTGAGGTACTTTTTCATAATGGCAAACCAATCACCATTGACGCTCCAGCGCAAGTTGTGCTTAGAGTAGTGGAGACCCCACCAAACTTTAAGGGCGACACTTCTAGTGGTTCTAAAAAGCCTGCAACTTTAGAGACAGGAGCTGTAGTGCAAGTTCCTTACCATGTTTTAGAAGATG
>JAABTA010000258.1 GCA_011390075.1 Helicobacteraceae bacterium
ATCAAGTTCTAATTGAATTGTCTCTTTAACTTTATCAGCTGTTCCAACTGGTACAGTAGATTTATCCACAATAATTAGGTGATGCTCCATTCTTTCCCCAATAGACTTGGCAACAGCAGTGACATATTTTAGGTCTGCGCTACCATCCTCTCCTTGGGGAGTGCCTACTGCAATAAAGATAATGTCACTTTTGTCAAGAGCCTCTTTTATATCTGTCGTAAATTTAAGCATGCCTTTTTCATAATTTTCTTTCACCATGTCATCAAGTCCAGGCTCATAAATGGGGATGATTCCCTTTTTTAGGTTCTCAATTTTCTCTTCCATCACATCAACACAAAAAACATCATTTCCCATCTCGGCAAAACATGTTCCTGTCACAAGTCCAACATACCCTGTGCCTATCATCGCTAATTTCATTTTCTTCCTTCGTCTGCTAACTTTTAAAATTTTAGCAAAAAAGCTCTTTTGAGTTTAATTTACAATTAAGTATTTTTTTATAAGATAGAAACATTACAATAAAAGGAATAAAAAATGAAAAAATTATTTTTAATGCTCATCTTCGGGATCTCTGTGCTATTCGGGAAAGTCGACATTAATAGTGCAGACAAAAATACACTTATGTCACTCACTGGCATTGGTCAAGTTACTGCTGATAGAATTATTCAATACAGAGATGCTAACTGTTTTTCAGCTATTGATGAGATAAAAAGAGTCAAAGGAATTGGTGAGGGTAAATTCTCTAAACTCAAAGAGTTAATAGAAGCTAAGCCTTGTAAAGAGAAGTGAACTACTTCTCTTTAGTAAGCTCTAAAAGCTCATCAACTGTAAGCCACCATGCGTTATTCCCTGAGTTATATTCAAACCCTTGGGCAACCATTTTTCCACGCTCCCCTAGCCTGTTTTTTGTAAAATCGGTTGGATAGTTAAACTGGATTGTTGGGGCTATAACAAAATGGTTTTCAAACTCAATGGTGAGGTGACTATCGTCACTAGGGCACATAATTTCATGGAGTTTTTCTCCTGGACGAATCCCTATGATTTTTGTCTTTAAATTTGGGGCAAGTGCTTTTGCTACATCTACTATTTTCATAGATGGCAGTTTTGGAACAAAGATCTCTCCTCCCTCCATTCTCTCAAAGCTTTTTAGCACAAACTCCACACCCTCTTTTAAAGTGATTAAAAACCGTGTCATCTTCTCATCTGTGATAGGTAGCTCATCTACATTGTCATCAATAAGTTTTTTAAAAAATGGAATAACAGAACCACGGCTTCCAATCACATTGCCATATCTTACAACACTAAAGCGGGTCTTTTTCCCACCAACTGTATTATTAGCAGCAACAAAAAGTTTATCTGAAGCTAGTTTTGTTGCCCCATAGAGATTAATTGGATTGGCTGCTTTATCTGTGGAGAGGGCGATAACTTTTTCTACACTGTTTAAAACCGCTGCTTTGATCACATTCTCTGCTCCATAGATATTGGTTTTAATACACTCCATTGGGTTATACTCCGCCGCTGGCACTTGCTTTAAAGCCGCAGCATGGATAACAAAATCTACTGAGTTCATTGCCTCTTTGAGCCTCTCACCGTCTCTAACATCCCCTAAAAAGTATCGCATACAAGGCTGATTATAGACTTGGCTCATCTCAAATTGTTTAAGCTCATCACGGGAGAAGATGATAATTTTATTAGGTTTGTACTCACTTAAAATATTTTCTGTGCATTTCTTTCCAAAACTTCCTGTGCCCCCTGTTATGAGTATATTTTTTCCGTTAAACATCACTTCTTCCATTCATAATCATCTCTTATCCTTAGAAAAACAGGAAAACGATACTTTCCTTTTTTGGTTCTTCCATAGTATTTAAATGTGATTATATCATTAACTTTTGGAGGATTTTTTCTTAAGTCATCTGTAAGACCTGAGCCTATAAAAAAAATATTGCCATCTTCGTCTATGACTTTTAAAGATCCTACCTCTCCTCTATATTTTCCCCTTCCCTCTTTATAACCAATGACTTTTGCCTCTTTGTCAAAAAAGGATTTGACTTTAAGAATTGTCTCACTTCGCCCAGCCTCAAAAATAGAGTTAGGGTCTCTTACCATAATCCCTTCACCACCTTTAGACTCAACCTCTTTTAAGATCTGCTTTAGGTGTGCTTTGCTCTTTAGCGGGATTTGGGGAATGATTTTTACATAGGGATTTGGATTATTTGCAAACCACTCTTTAGCCCTTTTGACTCTTTCGGTAAACTTAAGATCTTTGA
>JAABTA010000259.1 GCA_011390075.1 Helicobacteraceae bacterium
GCCAAATGCTACGGCGGTGATATTACAAGAAAAAGAAAACTTCTAGAAAAACAAAAAGCTGGTAAAAAAAGAATGAAAGCTATAGGGAAAGTCAACATCCCTCAAGAAGCATTTATGGCGGTTTTAAAAATAGACTAAAATCGGGGCGATTTTGCCCTGATTTTTTACATCAAGCTTGAAACTCATCCTCTTTTTGAAAATAGAAGTAGTACAGGAGATAAAGAAGAGCGCCAACAAGAAAAAATCCTGCACCAAAGAGCAACAGCCCTAGAGAGAACTCTTTTCTTTTAAAGACAAGATCTTTTCCAAAAGAAGCGATGTTAAACCCATTGGCAATAAAAAACTGCTTGATCTTCTCTTTTTTCTCTTTTTCATTGAGCTTATAATCTTGCTTTACTGACGCTATATACTCTTTGGCAAATTTGACCCGCTTATAGTGATTGCTTCTTTCATAGAAAAAGATAATAAGACCGATAATTGAGAGTAGAAAAATCATTAGCATAACAACCCCTAAATAGACCCTAATGAATCACTTGGTTTTCCATACGCCTCTGGCTTGCAATCTCTACACACTTTTGGAATATAGGCATTGGCCATCTTACAAGTGATTGCGTGATCTATAAGCACTTTTGCCACCTCTTCATGCTGATCAACAACATGGGTAATAGGCAAGTCATCAATCTCTGTTTCCACATTGGCATTGGAGACTTTAACAATAATGTTTGCACGAGGGGCAAGCTCTAAAACACTTTGTGATACCAATCTTGTTTTGTGTTCGTCATCAATGGCAATAATAACAGCGCTGCAAGTTTTCACATGCACTTCATTTAAAATAGAGCGTTGAGCTGCGTTGCCAAAGATAACTGCGTCTCCTCGCTTTATCCCCTCTTCTACTAATTGCCTATGCATGTCTACGGCAATATAGGGAATATCCATTCTTTTTAGCATACTAGCAACCTCTTGCCCTAAGATTCCATATCCACAAATAACTACATGATTTTCAATTTTGGAGGGTTTGAGTATGCACATCTCTTCATCTCTTGTACGCCCACGACTTTCAAAGAAAAGGGCAATTGTGTCTATGTTTTTAAGAATAAAGGGGGTCACAATCATCGAAAGCACCACAGCCATCACCAAAGGCTGGGCAATCTCATTTGCTAAAAGCCCCTCTTTTTTTGCCAGTTCAAACACAGCAAAAGAGAACTCACCAACTTGAGAAAGTGTAATGGCGGTTTTTAAAGTTCCTATTTTTACCCCAACAGATCGAATAACTCCAGCAATAATAATCGCCTTTAAAACCATCATGCCGACAGCTAAAGCTAGGATTAAAAAGATGTTTGAGAAGAAATACCCTAGATCAATTTGCATCCCTACAGCCACAAAAAAGACCCCTAAAAGTACATCTCTAAAGGGAGCAAGATCTGCTTCTATTTGATGTTTATAGGTGGTTTCTGCAATTAATATACCTGCTATAAATGCCCCTAAAGAGTAGGAAAATCCAAAATAGTGGGCCAGAGTTGATGCAGAGACAACCACTAAAAGAATCGTTGTAATAAAGATCTCGTGGCTTTTGGCATCGATCACTTTTTTAAACACATACGAAAGCACATATTTTCCAAATACATACAAAATCCCCAAAGTAACAACACCACTAATAAATGTTTTTCCCAAAAGTGCTTCAACGCTTGTGCCTGTTTGAGTAAAGAGTGTAATCATCAGCAAAATTGGCACCACCGCAATGTCTTGGAGAAGCAAAACCCCTAGGCTCAGCCTACCATAAGGCTTAGAGATCTCCCCTGTTTCACTCAATGTTTTTAAAACAATAGCGGTAGAGGAAAGAGCAATCGCAGCTGCAACAATCAAAGAGGATTTCTCATCTAATCCAAAAATATGATAGGCTATTTGAGAAAAGATAATCCCAGAGACTAAAACCTGCAAACTCCCATTGATAAACACCTCTTTCTTCATGGTTTTAAGGTGATTAATAGAAAATTCCAGTCCTATAGTAAACATTAAAAAGACAATACCAAACTCAGCAATTTCATGGAGTACATGGCTATCAACATTTTTAAGATCAAAAATAACACCAATAGCCGCACCTGAGATAATGTAGCCAATAATAGTGGGAACTCCATGTTTTTTAAGATAGGTATTTAAAAAAATAGATATTGCCGTCGCAACAATAATTAAGAGTAAAATATTATCCAAGGAGGCTCCTTTTATAATGGAATTTTATCACAAACTCCATTTTTTTAAAGAATG
>JAABTA010000260.1 GCA_011390075.1 Helicobacteraceae bacterium
TAAGCGAGTGCCAATCGGTGTGTGTGTGGCAATTACCCCTTTTAATTTTCCACTAAACCTAGTAGTCCATAAGCTTGCCCCTGCTTTAGTAGCAGGAAACAGCGTTGTTCTAAAACCAGCTCCAGAGGCTCCACTGACAGCTTTTAAACTGGCAAAGATCTTTATAGAGAGTGAGTATGCTGTAAAAGACGCGCTGAGTATTATTTATGGAGATGCTGAGATTGGTGAGGCGCTGATTTCAAGTAAGATTCCAAGAAAAATATCTTTTACAGGCTCGGTCCCCGTAGGGGAGATTATTACTCAAAAAGCTGGCATTAAAAAACTCTCTTTAGAGCTCGGGAGTAACTCGGCTAGTTTTGTAGAAAAAAGCGCCGATCTAGACGCAGCAGCGACAAGATGTGCCTTTGGGGCATTTGCCAATGCTGGACAAGTCTGTATCTCTTTGCAAAGAATCTATGCCGAGGCGAGTATCTACGATGCCTTTGTAGAAAAATTGGCCAAAGAGACAAGCAAACTCAAAGTGGGCTCTCCTTATGAGGAGGAGACCTTTATTTCTAGCTTAATTAATGAGGACGCTTTAAAAAGATCTCTCGAGTGGATTGGTAGTGCAAAGTCTGAGGGTGCCAAAGTGGTAGCTGGTGGAAAAGCAGATGATAATGTATTAGAACCAACTGTTATGGCGGATGTGAAAGATGATATGAACATTATCTGCCAAGAGGTATTTGCACCAATTGTGAGCGTTGTGAAAGTGGATAGTTACCAAGAAGCTGTCAAAAAGATGAATAGTTCTCCTTATGGACTGCAGTTTTCTATCTTTACAAACGACTTAAACCTAGCAAAATCTGCTATTGACGATTTTGATTGTGGCGGTGTGGTGATTAATGATGTGCCAACCGTCAGATTTGATATTCAGCCCTATGGCGGTGTGAAAAACTCAGGAATTGGCAGAGAGGGACCAAAATATGCCATCGAGGAGTTTACAGAGATTAAATCCGTAGTGATTTTGTAAATGATAGTTGCTTGGTAATTTTAGATCTTTTATTCATTATTTAGTATAGAAAATATTTATTTATTGGATTATCTATACAATATTATGGATTTTATGCTAGGATCCTTTTAGGAGTACGAAAGGTACGAGGGCACATTCGTCCAAAAAGGAGATTTGTGGATGAAAACTATCAAGATCAAAAATGCCTTGCCACTATCAGTGCTTTCACATGAGATGCTGTCTGCATTGCTAAAAACATCAGTTAGCAATGTGAATGATAAGATCTCAAATCTTGTAAAAAGTGGTGAGCTTATACGACTCAAAAAAGGGTTTTATGCTTTCTCTAAACCATACCTCACAAAACCTATAGATCTCATCAGTGTTGCAAATACACTGTATACACCATCGTATGTCTCTTTTGACTATGCTCTTAGTTATTATGGAATGATACCTGAGCGAGTGAGTGAAATCACATCTGCTACCAGTAAAAATGGAAAGATATTTGATACTCCTCTAGGAAGATTTAGCTATAAAAAAGTTCCGCTCAAAGCATACTCTATAGGAGTTGACTGGATCTATGATAAAGATGAAGGTGGAAAATTTATAGCAACTTCTGAAAAAGCTTTGTGTGACAAGATTAGATACGATAGAGGCATTGGTACTCTTACACAAAGCACAATGTGTGACTATCTTAAATACGATCTTCGGCTGGATATTGCAAACTCTTTAGATACCCAACTCATAGAAGCAATAGCCACTGCTTACAGGTCTAAAAACCTAAAAACTCTATTACAAGTAGTAGAAAAAGGAAAGATATGACACATCCAGCACTTGTAAAAATGCTTGAACAGTATGATCTTTTAGATCCCAATGCCAGCTTTGAGGCCCTTAGAGAAATCCTGCAAGAGATTGTGCTACTTGGGCTTTATGATGCCGGTTTTTTCAAGTATGCTACTTTTTATGGTGGAACGGCTCTTAGGATACTGCATAACCTTCCAAGGTTTTCAGAAGATTTGGACTTTTCACTTCTTGAACCAAATGCTAAGTTCAATCTCAAACCTTATGAAGAAGCAATTATATCCACCTTAAAAGCGTTTGGTTTTGATGTTACCATAGAGATAAAAGAGAAAAGTAATAGGAGTGCTATAGCATCAGCGTTTGTAAAGGGCAATACTCTAGAACATTTAATAAATATAAACGCTCCAAAAGATATAGCAAGTAAAATCCATAGAGACCAAGC
>JAABTA010000261.1 GCA_011390075.1 Helicobacteraceae bacterium
TTCTTGATAAGATCTTTACTCTTTATGCAACCTATGAAAAGGTGTGTGATAGACTCAACAAACGCTCAGGAAATTTGAGTTTTTCCGATGTAATAAAGTTTACAAAAAAAGTGCTCACAAGTGTTGATAGGGAGTTTATCTACTTTCGTTTAGATGCAAGAATTGAGCATATTTTGATTGACGAGTTTCAAGACACCTCTGCTGTGCAAATTGAGATTCTCACTCCCTTAATAGAGGAGATTGTCGCTGGATATGGAGCAAAGGATGCGCTCAAAAGTTTTTTTATTGTTGGGGATACAAAACAGTCAATTTATCGCTTTCGTGGAGGCGATAGCAAGCTGTTTGATTTTACTGTAGAGAAATTTCGCCTGCAAAGAAGCACTCTTGATACCAACTTTAGAAGCTCACAATCTGTGGTAGATTTTGTTAATCACACCTTTAAACATGTCTATGCAAACTTTGCTATCCAAAAAGTAAAACCGGAGGCGAGTATTGGCTTTGTAGAGATTTTGGAGTGTGATGAGATAGAGCGTGAGCTCATTGAGACTCTCACAGATCTTATTGCAAGAAATATCCACCCCAAAGATATAGCGGTTTTGGTCTATAAAAATGATGATTCTTTGCATTTTGCCTCTGCAATAAAAGAGAAGTTTCCAGATCTTCCTGTCATTACAGACACTTCAGGAAAGCTCATTAATCAGCCTGTTCCTAGGGCGGTGATTGAGATGATAAAATATATCTACTATAATGAGCCTATCTATCTAGCGAATTTTAACGCCACCATAGGGTGCGATCCATATACCGAAGCGAAGCCTGCAATGAGTAGAGATCTTTTAGATAAATCTCCTTTAGAGATTGGCAAAATGGTTGTGAGTGAATATAGTCTTTACAGTGATGAAGATAACAATATCATCAAGTTTTTTACAACCTTAGCAGGGTTTAAAGATATTTTTAGTTTTATCGAAAAAATAGAGCATGACTCAACCTCTATTGATAAAGGGGATATTGATGGCATCACAATTTTGACCATCCACAAATCCAAGGGACTAGAATTTAACCATGTCATTGTTTGCGATAGATTGACAAAAAAGCCTCCCAATAGAGACTCTTTACTGCTAAGCTACGATGGGACTTATCTAAGCCAGATCTCTTATCGATACTCAGGAAGAGATAAGTTTGACAAAGAGTATGCACAAATACTCCAAGAACAAAATGAGCTGGCTTTAGAAGATCATCTCAATGGACTCTATGTCGCGTTTACAAGAGCCAAAGAGGAGCTCTACATTTTACAAGGCAAAGAGAAGTCTTCTTTTAGCGATTTGGTGTTTGCCTACCAGAAAAAGGGAGAAAAAAAGGTGCTAAAACCTTTAGAGCCAAAAGAGCAAAAAACAAGACCAGAAGAGATCTCTTTGCCATCTTTTGGAAGACAAAAAGACTTTTTTCATGCCAATAAGAGCAACGAGGTGGGAGATTTTGAGCATATCTACCATGGCGATGCTTTGCACTTTTGTTTGGAGATTATCAAAGAGTTTAAACAAGACTATCTGGCAAAAGCACTCGAGACAACCCACACAATCTACGGAATGTATGTGGATATGCAAAAAATCGAGATGGCAGTGAGCGCACTGATTGCAAACGAAACTTTTCAAGAGATCACTACAGGAGAGGTTTTTAAAGAACAGAGCATCATGATAGAAAATGAACACAGAGTTATTGACCTGCTGTGCAAAAAAAACAATCACTTTCTTGTGTGCGATTACAAAACAGGGCGCCACCACCCTAAGTATCAAACCCAACTTCAAGAGTATATTTATGGGGTACAAAAGCTCTTTCCAGAGGCTAAGGTTGCAGGTATGCTTATCTATATAGCGCCGTCAGAGATTTCATTTAAAGGAATAACTGTTGATGATTAGTTGTGACCACTGCGGTTTAGAGTTTGACAAAAGTGTGATGATACAAGATGGTGAGCGATATTTTTGTTGCAAAGGGTGCCAAGGTGTGTACCATCTGCTCTGTGGAGAAAATCTGGAGAGTTTCTATCAAAAAAAAGGAGCAGAAACTCTAGAGCCTGTGAAAAGTTATAGTGATGATATTGGAAAATTTGACAGGGAGAGCTTTCAAGAGCGCTATATTACAAAACGAGAAGGACTCAGTGAGATCTCTTTAATCATAGAAGGCATTCACTGCGCTGCTTGTGTGTGGCTCAATGAGAAGGTACTAGAAAAACAAGAGGGTATTATTGAGCTCT
>JAABTA010000262.1 GCA_011390075.1 Helicobacteraceae bacterium
AGGAGCAAAATTTTCATGAAGCAATCTCTTGAGTGTTCTTTCTAGCTTGTACATCAATAGTAAAAACAGCCCCCTTTTCTCTATTATGTGCAGTAATCTTTCCACCCATTTTCTCCTCTACAATCACCTTGGCCATATACAGACCAATACCGTTTCCATGAGGTTTTGTGCTAAAGTCAAAATCGAAGATCTGGGCGAGATCTTGTTTTTTGATCCCCGAACCATTATCTTTAATTTCTACTCTCACCTGTTTGTTTACTCTTACCGTAGAGATCTCAATCACTCCCGCATACTCTGTGCCTATTCTTGCTCTTTCTCTATTGATGGCGTCTCTAGCGTTGTTTATAATATTTAAGACGACCTGCTTAAACTCATTGGGATAGCCATAGATTATATAGTCTCTCTTTAACTTAATTTCCACAGCAATGGTGTTATAGACAAGGGATCTTTTGATAATCTCCATTATCTCATCAAGAGAATTTTGCAAAGAGAAGTTCTTTTTCTCAGCAGAGGGTTTAAGAAATTCACGGAAGCTTTTAAGCGTCTCAGACATGTACTGGATCTGTTTCATCGAGTCATGGACAAAGCTCTTCATGGAAACACTATCTATCTCCTCTAGCGAGTAAGAGAGCTCCAAGTCTTGCACAATAGCCGAAAGTTCTACTAATGGCTCGTTCCATTGATGGGCAATAGCTGCAAGCATCTCTCCTACCTCTACAAGCTTTGATTGTTGCACCAAAAACTTCTCATTAAGCTCTCTTTCTCGCTCGAGCTTTTTAATAGAGGTAAGATCATAAATAATAGTGACAACCCCTCCAAATTGTATACTGTCATCCAAACGATACGCAGATTTATTAATCAACAGTCGCTTTGTCTCACCACTTTTTTGCCTATACGGTGTCTCAAAAGAGTCGCTTCCGCCATTTTCTAAAAGTTTTCTCTCAATCTCCACATTCTTTTTGGCAAAGTCTTGATCAAAAAAGTCATAGACACTTTTTCCAAGAATCTCCGCTCTATCCTTTCCCATCATATTGCAAAAAGCTTGGTTAAACCCTGCATATTTTCCATCTCTATCCTTATAGACAATAGGTTGATCAATAGCGTCTAGTAAAACTTCAATAAACCGCAGTCGTAACAAAAGCTCTTTTTCTGCCTTTTTTCTAAGCTTCATATTGAGCCACTGAGAGAAAATCACCACTAAAAGCACTAAGATAATTGCTGAAGAGATTAAAATAGAGCTTTTATGTTTGTCGTAATAGGACTCTGGCTTATTGACAATAGAAGCAAAAAGAGGCACTTTTGAGGTAGGCAAATTATACTCTCTAAGTTTTTGATAATCAAAAATATATCTATTGGGGCTTTTCATCTGGATAGGAATATTTGCAATAGCCTCTTTTTTTAAAATCCTTAGAGCCATCTTGCCCACCTCTTCCCCTTGGGTTTTCCCATTGGTCAAAAGCCCCCCTACAATGCCATACCCAAAATAGAAACTCCAAACACCAAAAATAGGAATAGGGGATTTGTACGAGACATACTCCACGGCTTCTTTATAGTCATACTTGTTTCCCTCTTTGTCTTGAAACATAATAAAAAATAAAACTGCCGTGCTCTGTCTATCTTGGGAGCGAATATGCACTCTCAGTTGCTCTATGGGCATACTCTCTAAATACTCAAATTCAATCTCTTTCATCTGAGCTTTTGTCTCTAAAAAGTCTTTTTTGACCGCTTTACCTGTTACAGTATCATCGTTGACAATAATAATCTTTTTGAGGTGAGGATTCAAAGATTTGATCAGTTCTATATTTTTATCAATATCTATAGACTCCACTACACCTGTCATTTTGTCTTTGGCTGGGTGGTTCTCTATCATAGACATCTCAAAGCTGTTAATGCCACAAAAAAGTATTTTTGCCTCTGGAAAAAGCTCGTTGTGGTGTTTAAGAACAAACTCAAACGCCACATTATCCGAGGCGATTACAATATCAAAATCTCTAGTGGCAAATCTCTTTTTAAACAGTGTTTTATAAGTTTTAAAGTAGTCCTTGTCTTCCCCAACTTGCCTAGCAAACATATAGTCTGTAAACACTTCCACCTCTTGAACAGATCCCAAAACAGACTCAATTCCTTGACTGATCTCCTCCGACCACTTATAGGACTTTTGATAAGAGTGTAAGACGAGCACATCTTTTGCAAAAGTGGGAAGAAACAACACTAATGCTAAAAGAAGATGTTTTATCATC
>JAABTA010000263.1 GCA_011390075.1 Helicobacteraceae bacterium
GTTATAATAGTGTAACTTTTTTAGATAGAATGCTAAAGTAAAACTTACAAGATGAAGGAAATCAAGAAAATGTCAATCAAAGTAGCAATTAACGGATTTGGAAGAATTGGGATGATATCAGCAAAGATAATCTCCCAAAGAGAAGATATGGAGCTCGTAGCAGTCAATGCTACAGGGGAAGCAGATATGATAGAGTATCTCATGAAATATGATAGTGTCCACGGAAATTTTCCAGAGTGTGCCATACTAGAGAATGGAAAAAAGATCCGTGTAGGCAAAGATGAAGCAGTGCTGAGCTCTACAAGAGATCCGAAAGAGATAGATTATAATGGAGCTGATGTTCTTTTAGAGTGCACAGGGGTTTTTCTAGAGACAAAAAAATGTGAGCCTCTTTTGGAAAAAGTAAAAAAGGTAGTGATGAGTGCTCCTCCAAAAGATGATACTCCAATGTATGTTATGGGTGTGAACCATTCTGAATATAAAGGCGAAGCTATTATCTCCAATGCGAGCTGCACAACCAACTGTCTAGCTCCAATAGCGAAAGTTTTAAATGACAATTTTGGTCTAGAGTCAGGGCTTATGACAACGGTTCACTCCTATACTAATGATCAAAATATCCTCGATGTGAAACACCCAAAAGATAGAAGAAGAGCAAGAGCAGCCGCTCTTAATATGATCCCGACAACTACAGGTGCAGCCAAAGCCGTAGGAAAAGTGATTCCAGAACTCAAAGGAAAACTCAATGGTTTTGCTATTAGAGTCCCGACGCCTAATGTCAGTGTTGTTGATCTTACAGCCACTTTAAGCAAAAGCGTTACAGTAGAAGAGATTAATGAGCAATTTACCAAAGCTAGCCAAAATGAGTTTGAAGGACTTATCTTAGTAGATGAAGATAAAAGAGTCTCTAGTGATTTTATTAGTTGTCCTTATAGCTCTATCTATGTGCCAGACACCACGCAGGTCGTAGATGGTAAGCTTGTAAAAATTCTTGCTTGGTATGACAATGAGTGGGGATACTCTTCTAGACTTGTAGATATGGCGAAGTTTGTGAGCGAGCAGTAAGAATGTCTTTAGCAATTATGACCTCTGGCGGAGACAGTGCGGGGATGAACCCCGCCATCAAGCGTTTTGTTGAGTATGCTTACGAAGTTGGAGAGACCCCTTATTTAATCTATGATGGCTTAGAAGGGTTGATTGACGACAAGATCTTTTTGGGAGACTTAAGAGATGTAGATGATATTATCTACAGAGGCGGTACGATCCTAAGATCTTCTCGCTCTAAAAGATTTTTTGATATTGAGTATAGAAAAAAAGCTTACAATAACCTCAAAAAAAGAGAGATAGAGAAGCTTGTGGTCGTTGGTGGGGATGGCTCTTTTAGAGCGCTTAATCAATTTTATCACGACTTTCAAGTTCCTTTTGCTGGTATTCCTGGCACTATTGATAACGATATTAATGGCACAGACTACTGCCTTGGGGTTGATACGGCTCTTAATGTAATTAGAACATCTATAGACGAGGTGCGAGATACTGCCTACTCTTTTAGAAGAGCTTTTGTTATTGAAACAATGGGAAGAGACAGTGGCTATCTTGCAATGGTTTCTGCCCTTTCAGCTGGCGCTGAGATCTGCCTTATTCCTGAAGTTGAACCCGATTTTGCAAGCATCAAACAAAGACTCTCTAAAGATTTAAAAGAGGGAAAAATCTATATTATTGCAGTGGTTGCTGAGGGTACAGAACAAGGAAAATATCTGACGCAATGGCTAGAAGATGAGCTAGGAGTAGAGTCAAGACTGACAACTTTAGGGCATATTCAAAGAGGGGGGAACCCTACTGTTTTTGATAGGTTGCAAGCATTCGAGTTTGTGACTTACGCCATCAATGGACTGATTGCTGGCAGAACCAACGATGTTGTTGTCTATAAAAACTCAAAATATGGTTATGTGCCTATAGAAGAGGTCTCCAGTCAGCCAAGTGATCCTAGGCTTATGCTCAATCAAGCCTATCTCAAAGAGGTAGAAAAACTCTCAATGTAAAAGTCTTTTTGGACAATTATGTCAAAAAAGTATAAAAATCGGACAAGAAAAAGCTTTTTTGACAGTAATTGTTCAAAAAAATTTACAAAATAGCGTATCTTTTAATCTTTATTTTTATTATAAACTCCTATAATGGTACTAGTTTTATACATTTTTACTTTTAATTAACTTTCTCAGCTACAAAAGAGGGTAAAATAT
>JAABTA010000264.1 GCA_011390075.1 Helicobacteraceae bacterium
CATCTGCAAATAAGTGGATGCAAAGACTCTCAGATGT
The DNA here is from genome assembly GCA_011390075.1 of Helicobacteraceae bacterium. Taxonomy (GTDB): domain Bacteria; phylum Campylobacterota; class Campylobacteria; order Campylobacterales; family SZUA-545; genus JAABTA01. Next base: position 38 of record JAABTA010000264.1, read on the forward strand.
AAAATATCTGTAAATGAGTGGATGCAAAGATTCTCAGATGTAAAGCATCTGTAGCTTTAGTGAGAGGAATTTTTTATGAACTGGTTCATAAAAAAGGAGATATAGTTTGAAATTAGGTGTTAATATTGACCATATAGCAGTTCTAAAAGAGGCAAGAAAAGTCGCTGATCCAGATCCATTAATGGCTTTAGGAATTTGCAAAGAGGCGGGGGCGGATCAGATTACCATTCATCTAAGAGAGGATAGAAGACATATCCTAGATTATGATGCCAAGCGTATTATCGAGAACTCCCAGCTTCCTGTGAATTTAGAGTGTAGTTTAAACGAAGAGATTATTGATATTGTCTGTAAGTTGCAACCATATAGAGCGACCTTAGTTCCAGAAAATAGAGAAGAGGTGACAACAGAAGGTGGTTTGGATTTGGCGGGGCAGAAGAGTCAGTTAGTAAAAGCCATTAAAAAACTTCATGCAAATGAGATAGAGGTGTCTCTCTTTATTGATCCAAGTATTGAGATGACTGATATAAGCGTAGAAGTTGGAGCTGAGGCTGTGGAGTTTCATACTGGAAAATATGCAAATATTTATGGAATGCTTTTGAGTCATCTCAGAAACACACCCCACTCAATCAAAGATTTAGAACTGCCTAGAGCTGAGCTAAAGAGAATGCTAGAAGAGGAGCTTGTGTTGCTAGAAAAAGTGTGTGACTATGCCAGTGAGCAAGATCTTTTTGTAGCAGCGGGGCATGGGCTAAACTATCAAAATGTTGGAGAGATTGTAAAAATTACTTCTATAAAAGAGCTTAATATTGGTCAGAGTATTATTGCAAGGTCTGTTTTTACAGGACTGAGTCAAGCGGTATTGGAGATGAAAGAACTTGTCAAAAAAAATTAAAGTAGCCATTAGTATAGGGGATTTAAACGGAGTAGGGCTTGAGATTGCTCTTAATTCCCATGAAACAATAAAAGAGCTTGTTGAACCAATTTATATGGTCTCAGAGTCTTTGGCAAAAGAGGGTGCGAGGCTTTTAAACAGAAAGCTTCCTCAAGATTTTACTTGCCATGGAAAGTATAAAAACTTTAAGATAAAACCTGGCGTGGTAAGTAAAGAAGCGGGAAAAGTCTCTTTTAAGTCTTTTAAAACAGCCCTAGAACTTGCAGATAAAAAAAAGGTAGATGCTGTTTTGACACTGCCAATTTCCAAAGAGGCATGGAACAAGGCAAAAGAGAACTATAAAGGCCACACCGACTATATTGCCCAAAGATATGCCAAAAGAGCGATTATGGCCTTGGGGTGCGAGGCGATGTTTGTGGCTCTATATACAGACCATATTCCTCTTAAAAAGGTGGCCAGAAAAATAGAGGAAGAAAAACTCTACGACTTTTTTATGGATTTGGCAAAATCAACCAACGAAGAGAGAATAGGCGTACTTGGATTTAATCCTCATATCGGAGAAAATGGTGTTTTAGGAGAGGAGGATTTTGCTATTGTCAAAGCTATCAAAAAGGCGAACAAAAAACTCAACAAAGATCTTTTCGAAGGTCCACTTGTGCCAGATACAGCCTTTACCAAAACAAAGCGGGAAAAATACAAATTTTATGTTGCAATGTACCACGACCAAGGACTCATCCCGTTAAAAACTCTTTTCTTTGATGAGAGCATCAATGTCTCTCTAAACATCCCTATAATCCGCGCTAGCGTTGATCACGGCACAGCTTATGATATTGCATATAAAGATAAAAACCCTAATTGTAAGAGTTATATCAATGCTGTTAAATGGATTGAAAAAATCCCCACATAAGCTCTGAGTAGCCTGTTTTATTTTGCAGTGTGGTTGGCTTATGTGGGAAAAGTTTACTCTTTTGGTAGTCGGATAAAAAATCTTGCCCCTTTGGCTCCATCTTCGACACCTATCTCTCCACCGTGGTGTTCTTCTACTATTTTTTTAGAAAGGGAGAGCCCAAGGCCTGTTCCTTTCTCTCCTTTTGTGCTCTGATATGGTTGAAAAATCCGCTCTTTAATGTCATCTTGTACGCCTCCTCCATTATCTTCTATGGTGATGAGGGTGTCTTTATCTTTGCTCTGTCCTGTTATTTTGATGACCCCGCTCTCTTTTTTGCTGTCAAGGTGCTCACTTATAGCATCACTTGCGTTATTAAGGAGATTGAGTACCACCTGTTTGTATTCA
>JAABTA010000265.1 GCA_011390075.1 Helicobacteraceae bacterium
CTATTCATCCTGTAAGCCTCGCTATGGAAGAGATTATAGATTACTTTTATGGAATGAATTTTGAACTCAAAACCGGACCATTAGTTGAAGATGACTTTCACAACTTTGAGGCACTGAATCTTCCAAAGTATCACCCAGCTCGTGAGATGCAAGACACATTCTATATGCAAGACAATCTTCTTCTAAGAACCCACACCAGTCCTGTGCAAATAAGAACCATGAGAGAGGAACAACCACCTCTTAAAATTATTGCCCCTGGAGCTGTATTTCGCCGTGATTATGATCTGACACACACGCCTATGTTTCATCAAGTGGAAGGGCTTGCAGTAGATAAAGAGGGCAAGATCTCTTTTGCCAATCTTAAATTTATTCTAGAGGATTTTCTCAAGCACTTTTTTGGCGAGGTAGATGTGCGGTTTAGACCCAGTTTCTTCCCGTTTACTGAACCAAGCGCCGAGGTGGATATTAGCTGTATCTTTTGTGAAGGCAAAGGTTGTCGTGTCTGTTCAAATACAGGATGGCTCGAGGTTTTAGGGTGTGGCGTAGTTGACCCTAATGTCTTTAAAGCTGTTGGCTATAAAAATGTGAGTGGGTACGCTTTTGGTCTTGGGGTAGAACGGTTTGCCATGCTTAAATACAAAATATCAGATCTTCGCTCCCTTTTTGAGGGGGACTTAGATCTCTTGGAGCAGTTTTCATGATAATTACAAAAGAGTGGCTTAATGAATTTATAGATGTTTCAAATATATCAGCCCAAGCTATTGTCGATAAACTCAATAGAATTGGTCATGAAGTGGCATCGCTTAAAACAATTGAGTTAGATAGAGAGATAGTTGTTGGATTTGTCACATCTTGTGCAAAGCATCCCAATGCTGATAAACTCTCTGTTTGTCAAGTGGATGTAGGTAGCGAGAGTGTGCAAATTGTATGTGGGGCAAAGAATGTGAGAGAGGGGATTTTTGTGCCTGTTTCTAAGGTAGGATCTATCTTGCCTCATGGCCTTACAATTAAAAAGGCCAAACTAAGAGATATTGAGAGCTCTGGCATGATCTGTTCTGCTAAAGAGCTTGATCTGCCTGATATTAATGATGGTATATTAGAACTAGATAAGAGCATAGGTGAACTAAAAGTTGGAAAGCCAATCAATGCATACCCGATAATTGCTGATGCAATTATCGAAGTAGAGCTCACCGCCAATAGAGGTGACTGTTTGAGTATTAATGGACTCTCTAGAGATCTTATGGCCTCTATGAAGCTTAATGGCAGAACCTTTGACAAAAGAGTGGATGATGAGAAATCTTTAGGTATTGGAAGAGTTGTCTCTATCTCTTCTCAATCTAATGTAACCTCACAAAATATGTTTAGAGTCGCTAAAAATAGCTCTTTTAATCTTCTATTAAAACATAAACTCAGACTAGGATTTATCCAAGAGAGCTATGAGACAAGAGTTGAGGGGATGATCAAGTATGCTACTCATGCCACTGGCGTTTTGCTCAATGCCTTTAAGTGTAGTGGCCTAGAAAATGAGGAGAAAAAAGTCTCTATTACTATTAAAAGAGAGGGCAGTGTTGACTGTGTTTTAATTGACAACAACAGAGTTACCCAAAGTGGTGTCAAGGTTGTAAAGACTCAG
>JAABTA010000266.1 GCA_011390075.1 Helicobacteraceae bacterium
AAGTAGTCTTTGAAGCAACCTATGTCAATCCCGAAGAGATCTCAGAGGCTGTTTTTCACAACCACCTAGAGACAGATGAGAGCTTCTATAGAAGTTCAAGAGGAAGCGAGCCAGATCTAGAACTTGGTATGTCTGTTTTATTAAAAGAGATTGAATCAAGTAGCGACATCTACTTCTACTCAGAAACTGTGCAAAATAAGATAGATTTTGAGAAAAAAACTATTAGCATCAATCTTGATAATGTCAGTGCAAAAATTGGTCAATCTATTGATAAAAATAAAATAGTTGAGATCTTAAAACTTCTTAACTTTTCAGTGCAAGTAACACCTGAACAGAATAACCTCATCGTAAAAGTGCCGCTGTTTAGACACGACATTGCCAACGAAGCAGATATTATTGAAGAGTTTGTACGGATTATTGGCATTGACAATATCATATCAAAACCTATCATTTTAGAAGAAAAGAGAAATAATAATGCTATCTATCGTCAGTACCGATTAGAGAGAACCCTAGCAACAGCAGCAGCCAGTGCGGGGCTGAGTGAATCACTGCATTTT
>JAABTA010000025.1 GCA_011390075.1 Helicobacteraceae bacterium
GGCACTAGCATACAACGACAGTGCTAACACTGCGACTAAAATGAGTTTAAATTTCTTAAACATTGTATTCTCCTTTGGGTGTATTTATTTCTAGTTAATCTCTTTTCTTTTTAATTCTTGTTGAATAGTTTTTGAAAGATACAAAGAAATTGCAAACTGTTTCAAATCGTAACAATCTTAAATTTTTTCAAAAATAAAAGTTATGGTATAATTAGACTAGGTGAACTAAACAAGATGTAAATACAGAAACTTTTTAAGTAGCTTAGTTGCTTGTCATCTTGTTTTATGTACTTCTAAACTCTTAAATGTAAGAAATAATTGTGCATATTAGAAGACTGCTTATGCATTAGATAATCAAAACTAATTCACTGAATAAAAGCAGTTTGAGTAGCGATAGCTATGAGCAAAGTTTTAATAAAAGCAACACAGAAAAAGAAAGAGATAAATGAACAGCGAATTTACACAATTTAAACTCTCAGAACCTATTTTAAAAGGGGTTCTAGAAGCAGGTTTTAAAGCTCCAAGTCCCGTGCAAAAAGATGCCATTCCACTGGTATTAAACGGAGAAGATATTGTAGCGCAAGCACATACAGGAACAGGCAAAACAGCAGCTTTTGGCCTTCCAATTATGAGCATGATGGAACACAACATAGGCGTTGAGGTACTAGTTGTAGCGCCAACAAGAGAACTTGCTATGCAAGTTAGTGATGAACTTTTTAAGTTAGGAAGACATGCAGGAGTCAAAACTGTTACAGTTTACGGTGGCCAGTCCTATTCAAGACAGATTAATCAGATAGAAAATGGTGCCTCTATTCTAGTGGCAACTCCAGGAAGACTGATTGACCTTTTAGAGTCAAAAAAGATTACCATTAATCCAAAATTTGTTGTGTTAGATGAAGCTGATGAGATGCTTGATATGGGCTTTCTAGATGATATTAGAAAGATCTTAAAGTTTGTATCCAAAGAGGCACAAACGCTACTTTTTTCAGCAACTATGCCCCCTCCAATTAAAAAGATCTCTCAAGAGTTCTTAAAAAATCCTAAATATATTCAAATTACAGAGCGAGAAACAACCAATAAAGATATCTCTCAAGAGTACTATGTGGTGGAAGAGAAAGAGCGACAAGACGCAGCTATTAGACTCATTGACTACTACGACCCATACAAAGCTATTATCTTTTGTAGAATGAAAAGAGAAGCAGACGCTCTTTCTAATACTCTTTTAGCCAAAGGCTATCCATCCAAAGCCCTTCATGGGGATATGGATCAACGAGAGAGAGAAGCTGCGATTAGAGGGTTTAAATCAGGCGCGGTTGAGATCTTGGTAGCTACAGATGTAGCGGCTCGTGGTCTTGATATTGCTGATGTAAGCCATGTGTTTAACTACCACATTCCATTTGATCCAGAAAGCTATGTTCACAGAATCGGAAGAACAGGAAGAGCTGGAAAAAAAGGGATTGCAATTACTCTTGTCACCCCAATGGAGTTTAGGGAGCTTCAAAGAATTAAAAAGATTGTTGGCACAACTATTGAGCAGAAATTTATTCCATCAAGACAAGATGTCAAAGATGACCTCAATCAAAAGATCTTAACGCAAATTGAAAAACAGAAAATCCATGCAAAAGCCCCAGATCTTATCACGATTTTAGAAGAGGAGATGGAGCTTTCACATATTGCTTTTAAGCTGATGTCGATGCTTATTGATGGGCAAACGGTCAGTGGTCCTGAAAAAATCGGACTCGATGCTCACAATATACAAAAAGTCCTTGATAGGTTTAAAAGAGACAGAAATAGTGGAGGCAAAGGCCGAGGTGGCAAAAGAGGCGGTAGCCGTGGTGGCAACCCCAACTATAAGGGCAAAAATAACTCTAGCTCTAGAGGTAGAGATAGAAGCAAAGCAAGACCAAGAAGCGATAAAAACTAAACCTTCCAAGGAGCACACAATGTGCTCCTTATAGATCTCATTTAAATTCTGATATAATCGCAAAATCTATATATACATTAAAGAGGATGAATCGGTGAAAGAAGCAAAATATATTTGGATGAACGGAGAATTTATACCTTGGGCAGATGCTAAGGTGCATGTTCTCTCCCATACTCTCCACTACGGAAATGGTGTTTTTGAAGGCACTAGAGCGTATCAAACAGAAGATGGTTTGGCAATCTTTAAGCTCAAAGAGCACACAAAAAGATTGCTAGACTCTGCAAAAATTACAGCCATTGCAACTCAATACACTCAAAAAGAGCTAGAAGATGTGCAGATTGAGCTTTTAAGAAAAAATGACTTTTCAGCTAATGTCTATCTGCGACCTCTTATCTTTTTAGGCTATGGTGTTATGGGACTGTACCATGTGGATGCTCCTGTTGAGACAATGGTAGCAGCATGGGAGTGGGGTGCGTATCTTGGAGAAGATGGGCTCGAAAATGGAATTAATGTTAAAACCTCTTCTCTAACAAGAAATTCAATTAGATCGAATCTAGGCCGTGCAAAAGCGGTTGCAAACTATCTTAACTCTCAAATGGCAAAATATGAAGCTATTCAAAGTGGCTATGAAGAGGCCTTGATGCTTGCAGATGATGGAACCGTGGCAGAGGGAAGTGGTGAGTGTGTTTTTATTGTACGAGATAACAGACTCATCTCTCCACCAAATGCCACCTCTTTAGAGTCTATTACCCAAGGAACAGTTTTGGAACTTGCCAAAGATCTAGGCATTGAGATAGAGCGAAGAGACATCACAAGAGATGAGATCTATGTAGCAGATGAGGCGTTTTTTACAGGAACAGCAGCTGAGGTCACTCCTATTAAATCCCTTGATAAAAGAGTTGTTGGAAATGGAAAAAGAGGAGAAATGACAAAAAAACTTCAAAGTGCATACTTTGATGTTGTGTATGGTAGAGATGCACAAAAAAAACACTACCTAACTTATATATAAAAAAGGATTGATACTATGCCAGCAGACATGAATGGTTACTTCAAAAGAAGCCAAGGCGGCAACAGCGGCGGAGGCAATGGTGGAGGACCTAAAAACCCCTTTGGCGGTGGCGGGAACAAAACACCAGATTTTATGAAAGATTTTGGAAAAAAAGCAGGATTTATCTACGCCATTATTGGTATTGTAGTTCTGCTTGTAGTTGCAAAACCTTTTGCAATTATTAACTCCGGGGAGGTAGGGATTAAAGTTAACTTTGGTAAATATGAAGACCAACCGCTCTATCCAGGGTTTCATATTATTGTCCCTTTTGTGCAAAGGGTCATTATTGTTGACACCAAGGTGAGAATTACCAACTACAACAACACTGAGATTATACGGGATAAAAGCAGTATTAATCAAAAACCACCAATTTCCATTTTGGATAAAAGAGGTTTGCCAGTTGAGGTTGAATTAACCATTCAGTATAGTCTCAAGCCACAATTAGCACCAACAGCTATAGCAAGACTAGGCCTTAACTGGGAGGATAAAACTATCAATCCAAATGCCAGAGATGTTGTCAGAAGTGTTATTGGACAATACACAGCAGAAGAGCTTCCTAGTGAGAGAAACTCTATTGCCACTCAGATTCAAGAAGGCATGAAGGAGCGACTAGAAAAACTAGGAGATGCCCCTATTAATCTTCAAGGTATCCAGCTAAGAGGGATTGTTTTGCCTGTAAAAATTAGAGAGCAAATTGAGCGAGTACAAATTGCCAAGCAAGAGGAAGAGAGAGCAAGAAACGAAGTTCTTAGAACCAAACAAGAGGCAATTAAAAAGCAAGAAGAAGCAAAAGGTACAGCCCAAGCTAAGAGAATCGAAGCCCAAGGTATCGCCGATAAAGCGCTCATTGAAGCAAAAGCTCAAGCAGAAGCCAATGGACTTATTGCAAGATCTCTCACAGCAGAACTCATCAACTTGCGACAAGTAGAAGTCCAAGGTAAGTTTAACGAAGCTCTTCAAGTCAACAAAGACGCAAAGATCTTTTTAACACCTGGAGGCTCAACACCAAATATCTGGGTTGACACCAAAGACAAACAAAGAACCTCGGTATCTAACTAATGTCTTTTCAGGTTGACTGGCAGAAAAATCCGCTGATAGCCGCAGTAGCGCAAGATAGCACCTCAAAAGAGGTGCTTATGCTTGCGTGGATGGATCAAGAGGCGCTTCATCTCACTTTAGAAACGGGCTTTGCTCACTACTTTTCCAGAAGCAAACAAAGAATCTGGAAAAAAGGAGAGTCTAGCGGTCACACCCAAGAGGTTGTAGATATACGATTAGATTGTGATAGTGACGCTGTTGTTATGCTTGTGAAGCAAGAGGGCGTGGCTTGCCATACTGGGAGAAAAAGTTGCTTCTATCAAGATCTTAAAACGAACACAGAAGCTTCAAAACCAGAAGTGAATGTGGAGGAGATCTACTCTATTGTCAATAGAGTGTATGAGACAATTGAGTCTAGAAAAACTTCTAGTCCCGAGAGCTCTTATGTTGCAAAGTTGATGAGCAAAGGGGAGAACTCCATTTTAAAAAAGGTTGTAGAAGAGGCAGGAGAGTTCTCGTTTGCAGTCAAAGATAGTGATGCAAAAGAGATTATCTATGAAGCGACTGATCTGCTATTTCATACTCTTGTGGCCCTCTCATTTAGCAATATTTCTCCAGATAGAATTAGACAAGAACTAGCTAGAAGAGAGGGTTTAAGTGGCATAGAGGAGAAGAAAGGCAGAGGAAAATAGAGCATCTAGAAAAAATATTAAACCACCCCGCTGTTCAGAAGATGAACGCTATTGCCGATTCGTTAATCTACTCATTTTCCGATGAGTTTATTATTGCATTAGGGGCTCTTTTTGCTCTTTTTATTCTTTTTATAACTCTCTCTATTGGCTTGAACCACAAAAAGGTTCTCTCTCTTATCTTTATCTCTCTTGCTTTAGCAACAGTCTCTGCAGGCCCACTAGTGGCCTATGACTATGTTAATAGAGTCTATAAAAGTGTGGAGTACAAGCAGATTGAACTCAGACAGCTTCAGTTTAAAGATGAGGCTCTTTTAAAGGGTTTTGTTGTCAATAGATCCCAAAAGAATCTTAAAGACTGCAAAATTGAGGGCAAACTCTTTTTAAAAACCGATTCTAAGTTTCAGCGGTTTTTAAAACTTATGAGCCCTAAAAGCAAAGATTCAGCATTTTTAGAAGGGAGCATTGCTCCTAATAGTGTTCGTCAATTTACGCTTGAATTTCCTAATATTGCTTACGAAGATGAGCTAGAGATCTCTTTAAAAACTGTTTGCAGGTAAATATCTCAAAGATTAGCTCCTCTCTTTTTGATTAAAATACCCCTGTAAAAAGTCTGAGATTTGAAGCAGGCTTAAGGTAATCAAAAAGATAAACAGCCCCGGAAAAAAACTGACCCACCATGCAATGTCAATCACACTTTTACCATCAGCCAAGATAGTTCCCCAGCTCATCTGTGGAGGGGTGATCCCCAGCCCTAAAAAGCTTAGCCCAGATTCAGCCAAAATGGCGCCACTGACACCAAAGGTGAAACTAATCAAAAAAATGGGCATGAGTAGAGGGGCGTAGTATTTAAAAATGATGGTAAAAATAGAGGTTTTTGCTAGTTGTAAGATCTTGATAAAACCTTTGCTGGCAATAGAGAAACTCTCGCTTCGTATCATTCTGCTTGTTCCCATCCAGCCTGTAATTGAGATGACAATAATCAGCACTAAAGAGGAGGCTTCAATATAGCTTACAAGGGCCAGCAGAAGAAAAAAGGTAGGAAAAGTTAAAAAAAGATCAATCACAACCACTATGAGTTTGTCTACTTTGCCCCTAAAATAACCAGCACTAATGCCAATGACTAAACCCAAAAACGAAGCTATTACAGCGCTACCAACGCCAATTGTAATGGATATTTTGCCACCTGCAATGACCCTTGCTAGAATATCTCTTCCTAGTCTATCAGTGCCAAAGATGTGGTTTAAACTAGGACTCTGTAAAATAGCCTCTTTATTAAGAAGCGTTGGAGAGATTGTGTAGAAAAGATCTCCAAAGAAAATAAAGAGTAAGATAGATACTAATAGAGTGATTGAGTACTTTGGTATATTCATAAATAGAAATATATCCTAAAAATGATGAAATCCCAAAAACACTGAGGGAGTAGCTCTCATTTAAACTTACTTTAAACAACTATAGTGTAATATCACGCCCTTAAATTTGGCAAAAAATGTGTAATAAAAGGCAATATAGATGTACGCAGTAATCAAGAAAGATGGTAAACAGTACAAAGTGTCTGAAGGCGATATCGTTTTATTTGATAAAATGAATAAAGAGCCTAAAGATAGTGTAGAGTTCAGCGAAGTATTAGCTATTGATGATGGCAAAGATGCAAAAGTTGGAGCTCCACTTGTAGAGGGTGCAAAAGTAATCGGTGAAGTTGTCAACGAGGGCAGAGGCACCAAAGTTGTTATTCTCAAAAAGAGAAGAAGAAAAGATTCTAAACAAAAAAGAGGTTTCAGAAGAGACTTTACTCGAGTTAGAATTACTAAAATCGAAGGATAGTTAAATGGCACATAAAAAAGGTCAAGGTAGTACTCAAAACAACCGTGATTCCGCGGGTCGTCGTTTAGGTGTGAAGAAATTTGGTGGTGAGTTTGTAAGAGCTG
>JAABTA010000267.1 GCA_011390075.1 Helicobacteraceae bacterium
AGAGAGTAGATATAAATTTGGCTCATCTCTAAAAAAGAGAGTTTAATAAATGATGTTTTAGAAGAGATCTGTAAAAAAATAAGAATCGATGATATGGCATATAAAGAGAAAAAGATTGGAAAAAAGACTGTGCCAAAATTACCTAGGATGTAGTTTTGAAGTCTATTGCTGCCAAACATCTGTTACAGCTGTTTTATAATAGTTTGAGCAACCTCTAGAGGTTTTTTAGATTGATAGATGGGTCTTCCTACCACAATAAAATCAACACGGCTATTGTGTGCATCATGGACAGTGGCAACCCTTTGCTGATCATCGCTTTGGCTTTTTTGAGGGCGAATTCCAGGAGTTAATGTAATAAATGAGTCTGCTGTATATTTTTTGATAGATAAAGACTCATGCACAGAACAGACAACACCATCAAGCCCAGCATTAAAAGAGCTTATTGCAAACTCATCGACCTTAGCATCAATTGGGCTATTGTAGATCTTGTGAAAGCCACTCTCATCAAAGCTTGTAAGAGCTGTGACACTTAAGATGAGAGGTTTTTTCTCTCCAAGCTCTTTTTCTACCCTCTCCACAACACTCCTCATGGCATACTCACCACTTGAGGCATGCACATTAAACATGTCCACACCCATTTTTCCTATTTCACTAGCAGCGTCAGCCATAGTGTTTGGAATATCGTAGAGTTTCAGATCTAAAAAGATCTTGTAATGGGAATTGATCTGTTTGAGATCGTATAAAAACTTTTGTCCCCCTTGCAAAAAGCTTCGGAGTCCCACTTTAAGCCAAAGATCTAAACCACTGAGTTCTTGGGCTAATTGTAAATTTTTTTCTGTCGTTTCCCTATCTAGTGCCACACAAAGTTTCACCTATACATCTCCTTTTTGGGCAAGTGAGCAAAGAAGCTCTTCGCCAATGCGCCTTCGCATCTTTGGTGCTCTTATGAATTTATCTCAATGTTTTTATATTGTCTAGGATACCGTTAATAAACCCTGGGGAGTTAGGGTCAGCTATCTCTTTTGCTATCTCAATTGCCTCATTAATAATAATGCCAAAATCTGTATCTGTAAAAAGGAGCTCATAAGTGGCAAGTCTCAAAATAGCTTTTTCCACTTTTCCTAGTTTCTCAAAACTCCAGTTTTGCAGATTGTCTCTAATAATAGCGTCAATTCTTTTTCTATTTTCGTCTACACCAGCGAGTAAAGATTTAGCAAATTCATTTTGCTTACCCCTAATTTTCTCATCTAAAAGATAGTAATCAGCATTGATAATTGACTTCTCGTTCCCCATATCAAAAGCATACAGTAGGCTTACTACTGCTAGTCTTGCATGATGTCTTGTAGCCAAACTATTTCTCTATATTCTGAAATAGATTCATCATCTCAATCAGCCCTGTCATTGCCTCAAAGCCCTTGTTTCCAACCTTGCTTCCAGATCTCTCAATGGCTTGTTCTATTGTATCTGTTGTTAGGAGTCCATAAGTAACAGGGATATTGTTTTCTAAAGAGACGGACGCAATTCCCTTTGTAGCTTCTGCTGAGACATAATCAAAATGAGGGGTTGCCCCTCTAATCACTGCGCCAACACAGACAACTCCATCATATTTTTTAGTCGCCAATACTTTTTTTAACGCCATAGGAATTTCAAAAGCTCCAGGTACCAAGATGAGATCAAGATTGGCAGAATTGCCACCGTGTCTCTCAAAGCTATCTTTCGCGCCTTCAACTAATCTATCAGTTACAATGTGGTTAAATCTTCCATTGATAACTGCAACTTTTTCATCTCCTTTTAGGGAGAGGTTGCCTTCAATAATCATTATAATATTGCCTTTAATTTTTTTGTAATAATAGCAGAAAAGCTTTTTATTTGACAAATTGTGAGTAATTTTGTCTCAAGCCCTCATACATCACAATTGACACTGCATTCGATACATTTAAACTCCGGTACTCACTTTTCATAGGAATATTAATCATCACCCCATCTGTGGCAAAAAGAGTCTCAGGAAGTCCTGCATCTTCACTGCCAAAATAGAGATAATCTCCCTTTTTAAAATCAGTACTAAAATACTCTCTATCTGTTTTTGTTGTTGCAAAGAAATGCCTGTCAGTAATAGGGTTTGCTTCCAAAAAAGCCTCCAAGCTCTCCCAGACAAACAGTGTTAGATCTGACCAATAGTCAAGACCAGCACGGCGA
>JAABTA010000268.1 GCA_011390075.1 Helicobacteraceae bacterium
GCAATTTGGGATCTATCTGTTCGGCAATAGAGGCAGGATAGACACCAAACCTCGCTTTTTTAATAGCGTCTTCATTGAGATCTGTGGCAAAGATCTGAATGGTTCTTTCTATTTTGAGCTCGTTAAAAAGCTCTGCTAAAACAATGGCTACAGAATATGCCTCCTCGCCTGTGGCACAAGCTACAATCCAGATCCTAAAGGGGCTTGACTCTTGTTGGGACTTAATCAGTTTTGCTTTGAGGACTTTTTGAAACTCATAAAAAGATTCAAGATCTCTAAAAAAAGAGGTCACGCCGATGAGAAAATCTTTGTAAAGAAAAGTTGCCTCTTCGGTGCTGTTTTTTAAAAGATCGATATATTTAGACAAAGAGTTAATATGCAATGCAGCCATGCGACGGTGGATGCGTCTGTTGATTGTGGTTGTTTTGTACTCGCTAAAGTCAATGCCAAAATGGTATTTGAGCTCTAGCAAAATTGTCTCAAGATCTCCTGATGGTGGGCTTTTTGGCTGGATATCTGTTTTGCCTTCTAGGAAGTTAATAATGCCCTCAATCTCTAGTGCAATATCTTCGACAGAAGCAACAATATCCACATTGCCATCATTGATGCTAGAAAGAGGCATACCGTCATATTTGGCACTTTTGGGATCTTGGGCAATGGTAATGCCCCCTTCTGCTCTAATTCTTTGCATGCCCATGCTTCCATCAGATCCTGTGCCTGAGAGGATGATGCCAACGGATTGTTTGGAGAACTCTTTGGCTAAAGAGGAGAAAAATATATCAATGCTAGGTTTGGGCAAAATAGAAGATTGGCTTGGTTGTGTAAGAACAATTTTTTGATTTTCTATAGTGATGTTTTTATTTGGAGGAGTGACAATCACCTTATTAGGAGATAGTTTTGTATTGTCTTGGGCTTCTAGTACCTCTAGTTCTGCGTATTTGTCTAGCAAGTTTACCATCATACTTTTATGTGATGGACTCATGTGCTGGGCAATAATATAGACAACATTAGGGTTTTGAGGCAAGGCTGGCACAAGGGTTTGCAAAGCTTCTAGTCCACCAGCGCTAGACCCAATGCCTATAACAATAAGATCTTTTAGATCTTCCTTTTTTCTTCTACCCAAAAGTTTCTCCTTTTAAGGTTAATTGAAATACAATAAATTTATTGAGGTAATTATGTCGAAATTAGAGAAAAAGCAACATCAAAAAACTGCCAATAGAGCAAAAAAATGTATCTAAAAACTTACAGCGATAACTCTTTTGAGATCTTGCAAATGCGAAACTTTAAGGAGTACCTAGAGGAGATTGATATTTGTCCCAAAAGTGTTGTTAAGCTTGATAAAAAAGAGTTTTTCTACCAAGAGGAGCAGTTTTCTCACCCCAAAATAAGAGTTATCCGCTCGAGCATTTATAATAAAATCCTCTTTGAGGGAAGATCTCTAAGCGATGCTTGGTGCTTTGTGATCTCTGCTACTGAGGCCCCCTCAAGACTGGATCAGCTCCATCCATTAGGTGCTGATGAGATCCGAATATATAAACCATCAAGCAAAATTCATATCTGCAGTTATGAAAATAGCGCTACTTATACAGTTATTGTTCCTAAAAATGTAGTTGAGACACTCTTTAATGAACAGCAAAAAGAGTTTATAGAGAACTACTCTATAGCAAAAGCTGCAAAAAACTTTGCAAGTTCCTTGCGATCTTTTTGCAACTCGATGATGATCTTTTTGCGCCATCAGCAAATGTGGCAAGATGTGAAAGATCTGCAAAACATTAATCATGAAAAATATGTCGATTTTATTTTGCACTCTTTAAAGTTTTCTATTAAATACTCTATGATAGGGTGTGATTCCACCCAAAAAGCAGATAGGCTTGGAGGCTACTTGCAAGAGATCTCTAAAATCTACATTCAAAACCCAGAGATACATGCAATCTTAGAAAAAACAGACACATCGGAGAGATCTCTGTACAGGCTTTTTCAAGAGAGCCTCCATGTCTCTCCTAAACAGTATGTAAATGCCCTCAGATTCAACACAGCCTACTCGAGAATGTTAGCACTAGAAAACAGAGAATCAATCAATCACATTGTCTCAGATCTTGGATTTTGGCACATGGGACAGTTTGCCAAAGACTTTAAAGACTACTTTAAACACCTTCCTTCCTCATTGCAGTGTG
>JAABTA010000269.1 GCA_011390075.1 Helicobacteraceae bacterium
GTTTTTTTCTCATGCTCTATTGGCAAATAGAGATGAGGGTTTTCTTGTGTTTGTAAAAAGGTGTTTGCCAATACTAGCTCTTTTTCGATTGCTATACAGGCGATAATGGCTTCTAACGCCCCAGCAGTTCCTAGTGTGTGCCCTGTGATAGATTTTGTAGAACTCACAGGAGGGTTGTGAGAGAAAAGATCTGCTATGGCTTTGCCCTCACTCTTGTCATTGGCGAGAGTTCCTGTACCGTGGGCATTGATATAGTCAATTGTATTATATTCTAGATGGGCACTTTTTAAGGCATGCTCCATGCACCTTTTAGCTCCTAAACCATCAGTATGCGGATGAGTTATGCTATGGGCATCAGAGCTATATCCAACCCCACAAAGCTCTACCGCGTTATCACTTTTTTGGGTTTCTAAGAGCACACAAGCGATACCCTCTGCCACATTCATTCCATCTCTTTGTGTGTCAAAAGGTTTTGCTGGTGAGGATGATAAAACTCCAAGAGACAAAAAGCCACCAACAGTTGTTTTGGTAAGGGCATCAGCCCCAACAACTAATACATTTTTATAGATACCTTTTTGAAGCACCTCAAATCCATACCCTAAGGCATTGGCGCTCGATGTGCATGCTGTGGAAAAGGAGAGCGTGTCATAAAATGTGAATTTTTCCTGAAGAATGCTGGTGATCGCTTGAATATTGTGATAGTGAGGGTCAATATTTCTGTAGCTATTGTCTCGAAAAAAGATCTCTTCGCTTAGGTGCATACCTCCAACAGAGGAGCCTACAATAAGTAGCGTTTCTTTAAAGTCTTGCAAAGATGCGTGTGTCAAGATCTCTTGGCACTTTTTTTGTAGGAGGAGGCTAAAACTGTCTTTAGAAGCTATTCTTCCAATAGCAGGAGTTTGGTTGGGGATGTATAGAGTATCAACTCTAATTCCTGATGTACTAGAGATAATACTCTCTAGTAGCGCCTCTTTGTTCTCTCCTGCACAACACGCTAAAGAGGAAGCGGTTATATAAACTCTATTGTCTGTTCTCATTAATATATGACAAGAGAGAAGCTATATTTTTAAAGATTGTTTCATATTGGGATGCATCAGAGATTTTTACACCATACTCCTTTTCAACGATAAGGACTAATTCAATGGCATCTACAGAGTCAAGACCTAATCCATCATCACCAAAGAGCTTCTCTTCATCAGAGATGTCACTGGCTTTTATGTCTTCTAGCTGTAGGTGTTTAATGAGCACTTTTTTAAATTCTTCGCTTTGTAGCATTACAATCCTCACTTTTTCACATTCTACTCAAATTTAGTTTGATTTGAGATAAGACTCAACCCTATTTTGTAGCTTTTTTAGAACGCGAGATAGAAGTAGGCTGATAGGCATTCTGTAAAGACTAGATTATTTCGTACAAGTCAAGTGGCTACCAATAATTTGTTTTTTTAAGGTTTGTAGATGTAGAATTTATGTGAGTTCAAAAAAAGGATTGAATATGAAAAAAATATTAGGTTCAGTAGCCTTAGTGGCAGCTTTAACTTCATCTGCATTTGCAGCGGGAAACTCAAACTCAGGGTGTGGTCTTGGGAGTATTGTGATTAAAAATCAAGATTCTACACTTATGCAGGTTCTAGCTGTTACTACTAATGGCACTTCTAGTAACCAAACATTTGGTATTACTTCTGGTACTTCAAATTGTGATAAACCATCCAAATTTGTAAGTAACGATAAGATAAACATATTTGTTGCTGACAATATGGATGTTTTAGCAATGGATATTGCACAAGGTCAAGGTGAAAGTCTAGAGACTTTAGCTACATTGCTAAAAGTTGAGGATAAAGCAACATTTGCCACAAAACTACAAGCTAACTTTGATAAAATCTATACAAATGAAGCTGTTAGCTCTGCTCAAGTTATTGACAACATCGTAACTATTGCAAGTTAATTAAAAGGAGAGGAGTGAAATTATTATTTTTTTTCCTCTCCATCTCTTTAGCTCTTTTTTCGCAAAATATTGAAAAACTTGTAGAAAAAAATGAGCTTTCTACTCACCATAAATGGCATACTCTTTTGCATTACAAACATGGCAAAAGTGAAATTGATGATCCTCTTTTTTTTCTCAGTCCAAAAGGAAAAACAGATCCGAAAGCTGAGCTTGTAGCAACGATTGAGTCT
>JAABTA010000270.1 GCA_011390075.1 Helicobacteraceae bacterium
TTAGATTTCCGCTTACTATATTTTAAATTTTAGTAGATAAATATGTGTATAAGCTAGACAATTTTTGACTTGCAGACTCTATACAATTATCTAAATAACACAAGATCTTAAACTATATATAACTTCTCTTTATCAAAAAGTCTGCCTTGCAAGGTTTTGATATCTAGTTTGACAAGAGATCGTTTCTCTTTCTCTTTTTCTATATTTGTCACAATCATGTCAATATTCAGTTTGTTGCATCTCTCTTTGGTTTTTGCAAAAACCTCCTCCTCCTTTTCTGTAAGAAACAGGACACTCTCTTTGTCTATTTTTATATACTTTGGCACAAAATCTTGCAAGATTTGTGTGTAATCTTCCTCTAGGTAGTAGTTGTCAATACCAAAGAAAAGCCCTCTAAAATTTAAGAGATTACAGAACTCTTGGTAGATAAGAGGGTTTTGTAAAACATCAGAGAGAGAGGACTCAAAACAGACTACTTTTCCTTCTGCTTTTGTCTTTGTAAACACAGTTTTAAACCAAGAGTTCATCACGGTATCCATCACAAAAGAGGCAGAGATATTCAGACAAAAAACTCCCTTCACTTCTTGGGAAAAAACCTTCTCATCGAATTTTTCTAAAACATATTTATCAATATTTTTTAAGAGATTAAAATTTGAAAGCACCGGCAAAAAGGCGTTGGCTGGGTATGTTTTTTCATCTTTTTCTAGCCTAATAAAAAACTCTTGTGCATATTCACTCTCTAATAAAAAGATTTTTTGTGTATACAGAACAAGACTCTCTTCCTCCATGGATGAGCTAATCAGCTCTTTCCACTGCTCTTTTCCAAGAAAAAGTCTATGTTCATAGTCCTCTAAAAGATACATATAGTGTCTGCCTTGCACTTTGGCATTGGAAAGGGCGTAGTCGGCTTTTGAGAAGAGTGTTCCCACATTGTCGCTCTCATCATACAAGATCACCCCTGCGCTAATATAGACACTGCTATCTTTGACACTCATCGACTTAAAGGTTCTCCTGATATTTCGGAAAGATTTCTCGAGATAAGGTTTGGCTGTATCAAAATCTGTGGAGGGAATAATAATAGAAAAGTCATTATCATTCATTCTTGCCACAATAGAGTTTTCAAACTCTTTGGCAATATATTCTAGATCGTGCGAGATCTCTATAAGCAGTTTTTCTAGGTTTTTAAATCCCAACTTCTCTTTGGCAATATCCATTCCTGCAAATGAAAAAATCGCAAAAATTCCCTGAGAGTAGATCGCTTTTGCTCCAATGTAATTATTAATTTGGCTCATAAAATATTTTCTATTATAGAGTTTGGTTGCCTCATCTTTATAGAGAAGTTCATAGTATGCCTGTTTTGTCTTTTTCTCTTCTTCGAAGCTTTTTTGCACACTCTCAGCCACTTGATTAACACTGGCTCTAAGCTGCAAAAATTCTGTGGTTGAGGGGATCTCCTCCACTTTGATTGGGCTTCGTTTAGAGAGTTCTAGCATCTGATCTCTCACACTTGAGATATACCCTAACATTTTTATAGAGAACAGTTTTAGCACTCCAAAAAAAACAAGACTCAAAACAACAAACCACAACAAGCTTTTGACCAGCATCGACCAAAGATACTCTTGCGCTACAGACTCCAACACAACAAGCTCCACCTGTGCTAGATTCTCTTTGTCTTCAAAAAGTTTCTCTTCTGTTTTAAGATTGTCAAGAGGAAAGAGCCAAGAGAAAAATTTTGGTGTCCGAGGGCGCTCTTGACTGTATTTACTCACCACTATTTTGCCATCTTCATCATAGACTACTATAGAGCGGTATTCACTATCTTTAAAATAGAACTCCACCTCTTTTTCAATCTCTAAAACCCCAGCTTTTTTTGCCATCAGATCTTTAATAGTCACAATAATATTTTTGCTAGTATTTTCACTATAGGACTTCATAAACTCCTTGGCTAAAGAGACATTAATCACCCCTCCAACCACTAATGCCAAAAAGAGAAAAAGTGTAAATATAGCTCCTAACTGTTTATAAAATGACACTATCTATCCTCCACTACCTGAGATCGCAAAAACTTATAGTTTTGTGTATAAGTTATCCACCTGCCACGCTCTTTTATTTTATTAATAACAACATAATCCCCATCAAAAAATCCAACAACCTCTTGCTCTTTTTCCCA
>JAABTA010000271.1 GCA_011390075.1 Helicobacteraceae bacterium
CGACGCTCTTCCGATCTCCCCATAAGGGATCTCTGTCTTTTTCTCTAGAACATTATTATTGCAAATAACACTGTTTTTAATAACGACCTTCTCTCCAATGTAGCAATCATTCCAGATGGTGCTCCCCGAGATAGTTGCCTTTTTATCCACCACAGTATTGTTGCCAATGACACTATTTTCCAATGTTGCATCTTTGCCAATTTGGATATTGCTCCCTAAAACATTAATGCCTTTAACTTTCACATTTTTAGAGATCTTTACCCCCTCTTTGGCATAAATAACACCCGATTCAAACTCTATTTTCTCTCCGTCAAAAGCGATATCTACATTACCATCTAAGATCTCTCTCATTACATCTCTGTAGCTATTTGGATTCCCAACATCTCTCCAGTAGCCTTTGGCATCGTATCCCCACAGGGTGATATTCTCCTCCATTAACTTGGGAAAAAGATCTTTTGAAAAGTCAAAATTGGTATTTTCTGGAATGTAGTCTAAGATCTCAGACTCGAAGACATACACCCCCGTATTGATAGTATCGCTAAAAACCTCGCCCCAGCTTGGTTTTTCTAGAAATCTTTGAATTTTTCCCTTTTTGTCGGTAATCACAACACCAAATTGAAGTGGATCAGACACTGAGGTGAGAGTAAGGGTCACTTGGGCGCTGTTTTTCTCATGGGCATCTAAGATCTTTTGAAAATTAAAATCGGTTATGAGATCCCCACTGACAATAATAAATCTATCTTTTCCTATTAATGGGGCTGCCTTTTTCACAGCTCCTGCGGTGCCAAAATCATCATCAGGAATAACATAGTCAATCGTAATGCCAAAATCTTCCCCATTACCAAAATAGTTTTGGATAACTTCTGGTTTAAAGTATAAAAGAACAATAAACTCTTTAACTCCAATATCTCTGAGTCTTATCATTACATCTTCCATCATTGGCTTATTCAGCACAGGAAGCATAGGTTTTGGAGCTGCGTTTGTAAGAGGCTGGATTCGCGTCCCAAAGCCTCCCGCCATAACTACTGCTTTCATATTATATCTCCTTAACTTTTGTCTTTTTCAAAGTTATACATTTTTGTATAATATTCATCTGCCATTCTTCCACTGTTAAAGTTATGTATAGAGTCTTTAATAGCATTTTTCATCATAGTGCTCCATTTTTTTGGCTCATCATAGTAGAGTGGAATCACCTCATCCTCTATTTTTTCCATCATATTTTTGTAGTCTATCTCATCTTGCGTCTCTATATCAAGGGTGTGGTCCGTAGCAGGAATAGTAAAAGAGTTCTCACCTTTTTTTGCAAACTCGGGATGCCATCCATCATCGATAGAAAGGTGTAAAGCTCCATTCATAGAAGCTGTCATTCCACTTGTGCCACTGGCTTCTCTTGTGTATCTTGGGTTGTTTAGCCAAACATCAGCACCCTTTTTCAGTTCCGTTGAGAGGGCTAGTTCGTACCCTATTAAAACAGCGCAACCTTTAAGATCTCTTGTGATGTAGATGAGCTGATTAAAGAGATTAATCGCATTCGAGTCAGCTGGATGAGGCTTGCCTGCCCAGATAACTTGAATTGGCTTTTCGCTTCTTTCAACTAAATTTTTGAGTCTTTCATAATCTCTAATAATAAGATTTGCTCTTTTATATTCAGCAAACCTTCTTGCCCACACAATAGTTAAAATATCTGGATCAAATAGTTTTCCTGTTTGATCAGCAACGGTGTCAAAAAGCAGTCTTTTATTGTGTTTTTTTCTGGCAACTATCTCGTAATCTTCATTCTCTTCAAAGGCTCTTTGCAGTCCTTTGTCCAACCAGAATTTCTTATTTTGTGCATTGGTTATTGGAATAATTTCTCTATCCCCTAATATATCACTCCACATCTCATTGGAGACTCTCGCATGAATTTTCGAGACAGCATTCACTCTTTTTGAGAGTTTAATAGCCCCTACTGTCAGACTAAACATATCGCCTTGTGTCTCTGTTATCTCTCTTACAGTACCCAAATCGAGTGAGTCAAAAAATCCCATTTTTGCCATGTGGTTAATATTGTGCTCTTCATTACCAGCTTTTTCTGGGGTGTGGGTTGTAAAGACAACTCTTTGTTGCACCTCTTCTTTGGATTTATATTTATTGTAGAGGTAAAATGCCAAAGGCAAAGCATGG
>JAABTA010000272.1 GCA_011390075.1 Helicobacteraceae bacterium
CGGCCGTATAGGCAGCACAATTGATGATTGCGTTGATACTGTTTTTCTCAACAAAACTCTCAACTGCGTCTTTGCGGGTAATATCCAAATCTCTACTATTAGCAAACAAGAGATTATAGTTTTCATAGCTCTTTGAAAGATCTTTTATCTCACTTCCTAGCTGACCGCTCGCCCCTGTAACTAAAATATTGACATCAAAAGTTTTTTTGCCTTTACTCATAATAGTTCACACCATATTCAAAAAGCTCTTTGGCTTTGCTAAGAGCGGGTTGCTTTTTGTCTTTGTCTGATAATTTAAGATCACCGCCTTTTAGTTGCCAATCAATCCCTAAACTTGCATCATCAAAAGCTACCCCCTTATCACACTCTGGCGAGTAGTAGTTGTCAACTTTATAGGCAAAAACCGTATCATCTTCTAGCACTACAAACCCGTGGGCAAAGCCTCTTGGGATAAGTACCTGCTTTTTATTCTCACCACTTAAAAAGATAGCCACATGCCTGCCAAATGTAGGGCTCCCTCTTCTAATATCTACAGCAACATCTAAAACACTGCCTCGTATCACTCGTACTAATTTAGTTTGAGCAAATGGAGGAAGCTGAAAATGAAGCCCCCTAAGCACTCCCTTATCAGATCTGCTCTCATTGTCTTGGCAAAAATCAACCCCAAATCCTAAAAACGCTTCTAATTTGTCCTGTCTGTAGGTCTCAACAAAATATCCACGGCTGTCGCCATGAACTTTTGGTTGGATAATAACCACATCCGAGATCTCTGTTTTAAGCAACTCCATCACTTCTGCTTAGCTCTGCTCATAAGGTACTGCCCATATTGATTTTTCTTTAAAGGCTCGGCGAGTTCTAGTAGCTTCTCTTTGCTGATGTAGCCCATCTCATACGCAATCTCTTCAAGACAGGCAACTTTAAGGCTTTGCCTGTTTTCAATGGTTTGGATAAAAGAGGAGGCTTCTAGCAAGCTCTCATGCGTGCCCGTATCCAGCCACGCATAGCCCCTTCCCATAAGCTCTACCTTGAGTCTATTCTCCTCTAAATAGATCTCATTAAGCGTGGTAATCTCTAGCTCTCCCCGTTTGCTTGGCAAAACTTTTTTAGCTTTAGATGCCACATCTCCTGGATAAAAATAGAGCCCTACAACCGCATAATTGGATTTTGGTTTCTCTGGTTTTTCTTCAATGCTTATCACATTGCCACTATCATCAAACTCTGCCACACCATAACGCTGGGGATCTTTTACAAAATATCCAAAAACAGTAGCCTTCTTTTCATTCGCAACTTGTGCGATAGACTTTGCCAAAAGATCTGTAAGGCCGTGACCATAAAAAATATTATCTCCCAAAATAAGACAGGCATCATCACCATCTAAAAACTTTTCTCCTAAAACAAAAGCTTGGACAAGTCCATCAGGAGATGGCTGGACAATATACTCAAAACTCATTCCAAGATCTCTTCCGTCTCCTAAAAGCTTTTTAAAGCTATTTTGATCTTCTGGGGTTGTAATAATCAAAACCTCTCGTATCCCTGCAAGCATAAGCACCGAAAGAGGATAGTAAATCATTGGCTTGTCATAGATAGGAACTAACTGCTTGCTCACTCCTTGAGTAATCGGATAGAGCCTTGTACCACTGCCTCCTGCTAAGATTATTCCCTTCAAAAGGATCCTTTACATTAAGTTGGTATAATCTTAGTAAAATTTTAGTTAAAGAGTTGAATTTGAGAAAAGCATTTAAGAGATTTTTGCCTTATATGAAAGGCTATATCAAATATTTTGTACTGGCCATTTTAGGAACTATTATGTTCTCCGTTGGCACATCGGCCACAGCTTATGTAATCAAACCCGTTTTAGATGAGATCTTCATTACAAAAAATAGTGAAATGCTCAAAATCTTACCAATCTTTATTGTACTCATCTTTCTTCTCAAAGGTGTCGGAAGATTTATCAGCTCCTACTTTGCATCCTATATTGGACAACATATTATCCACACAATCCGCTCTGAAATGCTAGAAAATATCCTAAAACATGACATCAAACTCTTTTTTGAGACAAAAAAAGGGGAACTCATCAGCAGAATCAGCGCTGACACAGGAAGAATCCAAATGATGGTGAGC
>JAABTA010000273.1 GCA_011390075.1 Helicobacteraceae bacterium
CATCGTGTAAAATAGCGCTCATAACCATAGCTGTGTCACCACCTAGGTGGTTGACTATAGACGCCACTAAAATAGGGTGGATAATATACTCTTCCCCACTTTTTCTAAACTGTCCCTTATGGGCAATAGATGCGTATGTAATAGCCTCTTGGATATGCTCTTTATTGGAGTGTATTTTAGAAAGAAGAAATTGGGAAGCCTCTTGTTCTGTTTTTATCTTCCCAATGGAGTCGATTAACTCAACCAAAAATTAATCTTTTTCTATCTCTAATAAACCTTCTGCAATCTCTCTAAGGGCTATATCTGTGAGCTCCTCATTTTTTATATCAGCATCTATTAAAACCTCTGCTCCATTTTGAAGCTGTTTGACTCTTTGGGAAATCGCAGCTGAAAGAAGGTATCTGTCATTACCTGTTTGTTCTAGCGCTTTAGAAACGATTTTTTCGATTCTCATTGAATTAGTTCTCCTTAAATTTTACAATTGAACAGTGATTATAATCACCTTTTGCAGCTTTTAAAAGACTGCTTTTATCCATCATATTGCATACAGCAATTGGCAAAGCGTTCTCTTTTGCCAGCGCTATGGCTGTGTCGTCCATAACCTTAATATCATCTTTTAAAGCATCATCATAACTGAGTTCAGGAAGCTTTTTTGCATCACTAAACTTTTTTGGATCTTTTGTATAGACGCCATCTACTTTTGTTGCTTTTATTATCATATCCGAGCTAATCTCAACAGCCCGTAAAACCGCTGCTGTGTCTGTTGTGAAAAAGGGGTTGCCTGTACCAGCTGCAAAGATAACCACTCTGTTTTTCTCAAGGTGTCTTGCCGCTCGTCTTGCAATATAGGGCTCGCAAAATTGTTCCATTTTGATAGCGCTTTGTACCCTCACAGGAATGCCAATGTGCTCAATGGCCTCTTGCATAGCCAATGCATTAATCACAGTGGCGAGCATTCCCATGTGATCACCTGTGGTTCGTCTTATAAGTCCATCTTGTGCAGCACTTACACCACGAACAAAGTTCCCACCACCAATAACAATACCTACTTGAATATTGTTATCTAATAGCTCTTTAATCTCTTCAGAGATGAATTTTAAAATAGAAGTTTCTACTCCAAATCCAGCATCTGCAGCTAAAACCTCACCTGAAAATTTTACAAGAACCCTTTTAGACATTATATCTCCATCAATTTTTAAATAAAGATTATACTACAGATGCTATTAATCCTCTTTAATGGAAAAAAGGTATTGATGATTTTTTGGAAGTGTATGGTAAATGTTTTTTGCGAGATCTCTAATCTCCCAAAGAGCAGCTTTGTCAGAGCGCAAGTGTAAGAAATTTTGTAAACTTCTTGCATTAATTGTCCATGTCAGCTCTGTTTTGTAGCTCTCAGGAAGGCAATATTTTGCCATATCGTTTGATACTCCCTTTTGCAACACCACTCTTAGATTTTCCAAGGCCTGTATGCTCATAGAGTTTACAAGATCGTTCGCGGTGAGTACTAAATATTTTTCTGCTCTAGCAAAATCCTCTTTATCAAACGCTTTCTCCTCTTTGAGCTCTTTTAAAGTGTATCTTGAGCTTTTCACTGAAAGGCTCGCTATACGGTGTCTCGCTAACTCTTGAAGCAGAGCTCTGCTGATACCTTGAATATAGAAAGTGTAGCTTAGGTGCTCTAGCGTTGAGGCGTGCTTAAATTTGTTGCCGACCCTATCGATGAGTTCGAGATCTCTCTCTCCTCCGTGATCACTTTTGTCAAAACTTTGCCAGCAAGTTCTTATAGCGTGAGCTGTTATTTCCAATGAACTGTTTTGCAGTAATGTTACTTCCATCATTTATCTCTTTCTAAAATCGTATGTTAATACCAGCATACAGATTGTTTACTGTGCCATCATTGTTGTTATTATCAAAAAAGTCGTATGGGACAAGAATATGAGCCCCCCATCTTCTAAACTCAATATCATAGCCTAGTTGCACATCAAAAGTTCGTGTTGCATACACTAGTGAGGCTCCAAAAGTTTGATCTGTTCCCTTGTCGAGTTCTGAGTTTTTTGAGTAGCCAAAAGAGACTTTACCAAAAAGAGT
>JAABTA010000274.1 GCA_011390075.1 Helicobacteraceae bacterium
TCAATAGGTTCCACCCCCATATCAGCAGCCATTTTGCATGTATTTGCAAAGCGGGGGTCTTGTTTTACCTCTGCATTAATTGCATCAAGGGCGTGGAGCTGTTCTAGGGTAGCACCTAAAGCTTTATCTGCATGATTTTTTACATCAGCAGGGGCGTTCCAGTACGCCATAATAGCGTCACCAATAAACTTATCAACAGTACCTTTACTTTTGATAATAATATCTGTCATAGGATCCATATACTCATTTAAAAAGTCAATTAAAGTTTTTGCATCTGGCATCGACTCGGAAATGTTAGTAAAGTTACGAACATCGGAGAAAAATACTGTCACTTCTCGCTCTGTTCCTGAGAGGACATCTGAATCTGCGTGTTTTAAGATATCTTCCATAACCGCAGGAGAGACCTTGCTTGCAAATTTTCCTTTGATTAAGTTTTTCTGTTTTGTCTCAAGGAAGTAGTTAATAATAATAGACTGAATAAACGCGGCAAAGATCCCAATCAGTACAAAGAGGTTATTAAAAATAAGCCCTTTCTCAAAGAGCATATAGTAGTTAAAATATGCCATAATCCCTATCGCAAAGAGCAAAACAACCAACGAGACAAAAGCACTAGCAAAAGAGTAGATAAGTGCCAAGAGTATTGGCAAGAAAAATATAATTGTCAGATCTGCACCAAAGATCCATGATGGCTTGGAGATGAAATCCCCTGCTAGAATGTTGTCAATAACATTGGCGTGGATCTCCACCCCTGGATAAACATTATCATACGGCATGGCTCGCAAATCCAAAAGCCCAGCAGCTGATGTACCAAAAAGCAAAAATTTTCCCTCAACATCCGCTGGGTCAAAATCGCCATTATAGATATCTACAGCAGAGAGGTAAGGAAAGGTAAAAGAGGCCCCACGGTAGTTAACAAAAAGTCTCCCGTACCTATCTGTTGGAATAGAGGAATCACCCATAGTAATGCTTTTGACACCACCAGATTGCTCATAATCAACATAGACTTTTGAGGTCTGATTAGCAATGCGTATCATCTCAAATGCCAAAGAGGGATACACTGACATATCATATTTCATTGCCAAAGGGACACTTCTAATAATCCCCGAATCACTATCGGGAATAGTGTTAAAAAATCCGCTTGAATAGGCATTTTCTTGGACTATTGGCACATTAAGAATCGGTCTATAGGGCTCTAAAAGATGCTCTCCTTCTCCTTTGTTTCGCTCAATAAAGACAGCAGGAATCATAGGCCCCTCTTTTTGGGTCATTCCATCATCTTCCATATTAAAAACATATCCCAAGATAGTTGGAGTAGCAGCAACAGTACGAGCAAAGATCTC
Organism: Helicobacteraceae bacterium; assembly: GCA_011390075.1. Taxonomy (GTDB): domain Bacteria; phylum Campylobacterota; class Campylobacteria; order Campylobacterales; family SZUA-545; genus JAABTA01. The sequence goes on from JAABTA010000274.1 coordinate 1,341, forward strand.
TTCGTAGTTTGGAATATCTTCGGTTACTTCCATACCTATATCTTTGAGCACCTTTGCAGGATTGGAGTTGTCAGGCTCTGCAAAGACAATATCCATCCCCATAATCCCAACACCTGCTTCTGTAAGATTTTGCAAGATCCTTGCAACCTTATACCGCTCCCACGGCCACTGCCCAAGAGCCTCTAGGCTCCGCTCATCAATATCAAGAATAGCCACATGCCCTGTTGGCTCGATGGGACCTCTTGCAAAAAACATAAAGTCTCTTAACTTATTATCTAAAGACTGAAATGCGTTAGGCAAAACAATATACATATACGAAACAGATAAACCAATAATAAGCCCTGCTAAGAGCTGATATAAAACCTTTCTCACTTCCTACTCCGGCGGCATAGGAGGAGGAGTTGCGAGAGAGCTTCTCTCTTTGCTTGTCTCTTTGTTCTCTGTAGAACTTGAATCGCTAGATCCACCACTACATCCAATAAATATAAACGCCAATGCAATAAGCACTAGATAACTAAACTTTCCCATGACTTTTCCTTTTATTTAAATTTTCTTTTAAAATAAGATTTTTTAAGTATATCATTCTTTTAAAATTATGCTTTAACTCCAAAGTTTTTTTTGCTCCATTTAAAGACTCTTTGTATCTTCCCAAAAAATAGAGATAGTCTGCTTTTTTTCCTAGTGTCTGTATATGATACGGATACAGATTTAAAAACTTTTCACTAAAAAAAAGAGCACTTTT
>JAABTA010000275.1 GCA_011390075.1 Helicobacteraceae bacterium
CAGCCTGCTAATAATACTTTTTCTTTTAAATTTATTGATCTTTTTGCTGGAATTGGGGGCCTTCGAAAAGGGTTTGAATCCATTGGTGGTCAATGTGTTTTTACAAGTGAATGGGATAAATTTGCCCAGTTAACATATCAAGCAAATTTTAGAGATGAACACCCTATAGCGGGAGATATCACACAAATATATGAATCAGAAATTCCAGAACATGATGTATTACTAGCTGGTTTTCCTTGCCAGCCATTTTCACTTGCTGGAGTTTCCAAAAAAAATAGTTTGGGGCGAGATCATGGTTTCAAATGTGAAACACAGGGAACTCTTTTCTTTGAAGTTGCCAGAATTATTGAGTATCACAAACCAAAAGCATTTCTATTGGAAAATGTAAAAAATCTCCAAAGCCATGATAAGGGAAAAACATTTGAAATTATTAAAAAGACACTCGTTGAAGAACTTGGCTATCATATTGACTATAGAGTGCTTGATGCAAAAGGTTTTACCCCACAGCATAGAGAGCGGATTTTTATTGTAGGTTTTAAAGAAGATGTCGGATTTAAGTTTTCTGATTATGTATTCCCAAATCCTAAAGAGGGACCAAAGCTAGAATCAATACTTCATAATAATGAAGAATTTTCAGAAGAACCATTTACTACAATCCATCAGAAAAGTGGTCAATTGAGTGTCAATGAAAAATATACTCTTTCAGAAAAACTCTGGAGATATCTGCAAAATTATGCAGAAAAACATCGTCAAAAAGGAAATGGTTTTGGATATGGGCTTGTCGGCCCAAGCGATACAGCAAGAACACTCTCTGCAAGATATTATAAAGATGGCTCCGAAATACTTATTAAGCAGAAAGGTACAAGACCAAGAAAACTTACCCCCAGAGAGTGTGCACGATTGATGGGATTTGACTCCGGAAGAGATGCAGAGTTTATTATTCCTGTCTCAGATACCCAAGCTTATAGACAGTTTGGAAATTCAGTAGTTGTTCCAGTAGTAAAAGAGGTAGCTAAAATGATGGAACCTTATATCTTCTCTCAGATTGAAAGTAGTCAACCTATAGAACCACAAATTTTTGCTGTCTAAGGAGTAATGAGATGAATCTTGAGCAGATTTTTGAACTTTTTAAAACAAAAAATGTTAGGAGAGTTTTTGTAAAAAAACTTGCTCCAAATGATAATAGTAAAAATCAGCTATATTTCGGTGGGGATCTTTCTGTTTTGAATATTCTTCCAGCAGGAGATGTAATAGCCGAGCAAACTAGCTCAGAAAAAAAATCAAAAACTTTTACAAGATTCAAAGCTCCACTAAATTTTTTCTGGGTAGATAAAAATGGAAATATATATCTAGCACCAAAATCACAATTAATTTTTTATCCTCAATATCCAGAAATGCGATTTTCTGGCTTTTTAAGTGGAGCCAAATGGTCACCAAGAGAACTTATGGATCCAAACAAAAGAGGTCGTGAAGCAGGTAGAATATTAATACTTGGCACTACAGAAGCAGGTGAAATATTTGGTTATCTTGCTAGTTATCACTCTTTTGCCAATAGAGAACTCGAATCATACACTTTACTAGATAGTGACTCTGTTCTAGAAGAAGTTGCATGGCTCGCAAGTAGCAAAAACTCTGAGACTATCTTACTTAAAGAGCTCAAAAGAATACATGAATTAGAGTGGATACATGGAAAACGACTCAAAGCAGATGGTTCTACTGTGGTATGCGAAAGTAATCCAAATTGTGGTGGTTACACAATGGAAGCAGAACTGGGTATAACGGCAAATAGCTATGCAGAACCAGATTTTATGGGCTGGGAAGTTAAGCAATATGGTGTAAAAAAATTTGGGAAAAATGCATCTAATATTGTCACCCTAATGACACCAGAGCCAGATGCAGGTGTCTATTCCGATAAGGGTGTTCTGCCTTTTCTAAGGCAATTTGGATACCCTGATCAAAATGGGCGATTTGATAGACAAAACTTTGGTGGAATATACAGATATAGAACAGAGTCCAGACTCACAGGCCTTCGTCTAGAACTGCTTGGATATGATACTGAAAAAGGTAAAATCAC
>JAABTA010000276.1 GCA_011390075.1 Helicobacteraceae bacterium
CTTCTTAATACCCACAGCAAAAAGATCTCTCGCTATGAACAGAGATATCGCAAGCTTGAAAAAGAGTTTAGAGATGCTGTTACCTATTTTGATGCATTTATTGCCAAACACAGCGTTACAGACACAGATCTCTTAGAAGAGATCTCTAGAGATAAAGAGTATTTTGAGTTCTCTAGAAGCTACTTAGAAAAACAGATAGAGATCTTAAACACCTATAAAAACTTAATTGAACAAAAAAGAGAGAACTACATTAGCGAAGATCTCCCCTATGTTATTTTTACAGCGCTTTTCTTTACATTTTTAGTATTTTTATTGGTTGTCACTCAAAGGCTTATTAACAAAAGAGTAGAGGATGAAGACAGACGATTTGCCTATAAAAACTTTCTCAATATTATTGTTATTGTCATCTCTTCACTCCTTATTCTTTTTCTCTTTTTTGAAAATATTATCTACGCTGCTACTCTTTTAGGCTTTTTAGGCGCCGCTCTTATTATTGTCTCTAAAGAGATGATTTTAAACTATCCAGCATGGATCTATCTGCAGTTTACAGGATTTTTAAAAATTGGCGATAGGATCAAGTATATAGATCAAGGTGAGCACTGCATTGGAGACATTATTGCTATCTCTCCACTTAAGATCACAATGTATGAGACAATTAATCATACGACCTTAACAGAGCTTAAAAGAGCAGGAAGAGTACTCTTTTTTCCAACACACTATATCTTTACAAAAAGTATCTACAACTACACCCACGAGGATATGAAAACAATTTTTGACCTGATTGAAATTGATTTATGTGTTACAAGTAACTTTAAAAAAGCAGAAGAGATTGCCCTTAAAATAACTTTGAATAACACAAGTAAATATAGTGATCTAGCAACAAAACAGTATGATTCTTTAAAAAACAAATACCAGATGCGTAACTTTAACAACCGCTCTCAAGTCCAGTTTATTTATGGAAACAAAGGAGCTATGGGGATGTATATTTGGTATATTGCCCCCTATAGAGAGGTTTTAAACATAAGAAGCACCATTACCAAAGAGATCATAGAAGAGTTCCTTAAGCACCAAGATATTAAGTTAAAGATGGAGTAAGAATGAATATTTCCCTAGTAGCCCATAATGGTAAAAAAGATGCCTTGATTCGCTGGGCAGATACCCATAGAAAAACTTTAGAACAACACAAGCTTTTTGCCACAGGCACAACAGGCACAAAGTTAGAAGAGATTGGTTTTAGTATTACAAAGTTTCACTCAGGCCCCTTAGGTGGGGATCAAGAGATTGGGGCAAAAATTGTAGAGGGAATGATGGATATGCTCTTTTTCTTTGTTGATCCTCTGACAGCCCAGCCCCATGAGCCAGATATTTCGGCTCTAAGAAGAATTTGTGATGTAAAACAGATTCCCATTGCCACAAACGAAGCTACAGCAAATATATTAATTACAAGCATAAAGGAGCCAATAGATGCAGTTTAGTTATCAAAATCCAACCCTACTCGAATTTGGACAAGGAAAAATCGCAAAAATTTCCAAACTTATCCCAAAGAATAAAAAAGTTTTAGTGGTATATGGTGGTGGAAGTATTAAAAAAAATGGTGTCTATGCTCAAATTAAACAAGCGCTCAAAGAACACTCATGGTGTGAATTTAGTGGTGTAAAGCCAAATCCTACCAAAGAACATTTAGACAAAGCCATTGCAAAAGCACAAGAAGAGAGCGTCGAGTTTGTTTTAGCTGTTGGTGGTGGAAGCGTGGTCGATGGGTGCAAATACATTGCCAATGCCTTCTACTATGATGGTGATGGCTGGGATCTGTTTGAGGGAAAATATCAATCACAAAAGGCACTCCCTATTGGTGTGATCCTCACTCTTGCAGCTACTGGAAGCGAGTCAAATACAGGCTCTGTTATCACAAAAAGCGAAACCAATGAGAAGAGATTTTTTCACTCTCAATACTCCTACCCACAATTTTCTATTCTTGATCCTGATGTGCTTAAAACCTTAGATGACAGACAGCTTGCCAATGGCATTATTGATGCTTTCGTCCATGTGTGCGAGCAGTATCTCAC
>JAABTA010000026.1 GCA_011390075.1 Helicobacteraceae bacterium
AGAGCTGGAAATATTATTATCAGACAAAGAGGCACAAAAGTTCACCCAGGTGATAATGTTGGTCTTGGTAAAGATCATACTATTTTTGCATTAACTGATGGTTTTGTTAGTTTTGGAAGAAAAGATAAAAACAGAAAAAAAGTTTCTGTAACTTCAGCTGCTTAGTATTCACTTTATAAGTCCCAATTTTTTTTGGGACTCTTTCAATTTTGTAGGACAATAGATTGTTTGTCGATTCCATAGAACTCACACTTACTTCAGGTAAGGGCGGTGCAGGTGCTGTATCGTTTCACAAAGAGAAGTTTATCTTAAAAGGTGGCCCAGACGGTGGCGATGGTGGCCGTGGTGGAGATATTGTATTTGTAGTAGATGCAAATACTAATACCCTTTCACATTTCCGTGGTCAAAAAAAGATTAAAGCCAAAGGTGGCCAATCTGGCGATATTCGTAACCGCGCTGGAAAAAAAGGCGAGAGTACCTATATAAAAGTGCCTCCAGGGACTCAGGTGTTCTCCAAAGAGAGTGGCGAACTTTTGCTAGATCTTGTTAAAGAGGGCGAGAGTGAGGTCTTTTTAAAAGGCGGACGAGGTGGCTTAGGGAACGCAAGGTTTAAGTCCTCAACCAACCAAAGACCAACCCATGCCCAGCCAGGAGAGTCAGGAAAGAGCCAAGAGGTGCGATTAGAGCTCAAACTCATTGCTGATGTGGGGCTTGTTGGTTTTCCAAATGTTGGAAAATCTACTTTAATCTCAGCACTCAGTAGCGCCACTCCAGAAATAGCAAACTACGAGTTTACAACCCTCACCCCAAAATTAGGCGTTGTAAATGGAAAAGATTTTCGATCGTTTGTTATGGCGGATATTCCTGGAATTATTGATGGTGCCAGTGATGGCAAAGGTTTAGGATTAGATTTTCTTCGTCATATTGAAAGAACAAGGGTGCTTCTTTTCATGATAGATTGCGCCAATTATAGAACCTTAACGAACCAGTTTAAAGCGTTGCAAAATGAGCTTGAAAAATACTCTTTACAACTTGCAAAAAGAGAGTACGCCATCGCAATAACAAGATGCGATGCTTACTATGGAGAGAATATTACAAAAGATATTGAAAACTTTTTAAAAGATATAGGGCTTATGCCAAATATGAGTGCCGAGCTCCATGATAAAATTTTGCCAGGGTTTTATAGTGCAAAAGAGGGAATTTTTGAAGGTGTCCCTCAGTTTGTACTCCCAATCTCTTCTGTTACAAAATTTAATTTAGAGCCCCTCTCTTATGAGCTTTTAAAGATGGCCGATAGATGAGAATAGTTGTTAAGGTTGGCTCCTCTGTTTTAACACAGGAGCACAAGATCTCAAAACGAAGAATTCAAAAACTTGTAGATTTTATGCAAAATATTCATAAAAACCATGAAGTGATACTTGTCTCTTCTGGGGCTGTGGCTGCAGGGCATACGGCTATTCCAACGCTTGATAATAAAACCACATCCGACAAACAAGCCCTCGCAGCAGTAG
>JAABTA010000027.1 GCA_011390075.1 Helicobacteraceae bacterium
CCCAACGCTTTTAATGGCTTGAAGTATAGCTATCACATCTTTAGGCTCAGCTCCGAGCTTTTGTAAGGCTTTTGTTACATTAGAGATAGTCAACTTATTCTCCTCATTCAAAAGTTCTTCATCAATAGAAAGAGAGATCTGTTTGTGTGTAACCATGACAGGTCTGACTTCTATATCAACTCCAGCAATAATTGTTCCTGTTCGCTCATCAATGATTATCTTATTCTCTCTCTCCATAATGACATCTAACTCTTTGACTCTAGCTAAAAATTCGACCATGCTCATATTATCTGGTTTTTGTAATTTTATCGATCGAGGATCAACAGCTCTAGCACTCTCATCTCCAAAGGACTCATTGATAATATTCTCAATAGCAATCGCATTTTGAAAACTATCATCTTTAAGGCTCAAAGTGGCATATTTTTTGTTATAAATATCGTAACTAATCGATTTCTCAACGGTAGCTCCCTCTATGACCTTACCGACCGTTGCGTGGTTTCCAGATCCTATGCCACCAATTGTAATGGCTCCTTGGGTAATGGCGTAGGTTTTGCCATCTGCTCCTTTTAAAGGCGTCATAAGCAAGGTCCCACCTTCTAGGGAGTCAGCATCGCCAACAGAAGATACGATTGCATCAAGCTTGTCGCCTTGTTTGCTAAAGGGTTTGAGATCGGCTGTAATCATAACAGCGGCAACATTTTTGGATTTAATAGCGTTTTGGTCAATTTGAATATTAACTGATTTTAAAAAGTTCGCTAGTGATTGCCCTGTAAAAGTGGATGTGCCATCCCCACTTCCAGAGAGACCAACCACAAGACCGTACCCAATGAGCTGATTGTCTCTTACACCTACAACTGAGCTAATATCTTTTATTTTTTCTGCAAACAGTGTTGTGATACTGACAAAGAAAAAGAGAATAATAGCTACCCAAATAGCTTTTTTTTCAATATGGTCTAACTCATCTATAGGTTTTTGACTATTGTTATCTTCCATTATCTGTCTCTTTGCTTGTATTTGTAATAGATAAAAGCAATATACATTCCAACTAAATAATGGGCAATACAAAAATACTCTTAAAAAGATTATCTATAGTATGTAAGTGTTGTTTTTCCAAATTTTTTTGATTTAAAGCTATGAAAATCACCTAGATCTGATGGGAATTTAACTAGACTACTGTGTTCAATACAAACTCCTGCAATCTTCTCTTTTTCTAAAGCTAGGAGCATCTGAGTGACTCTTTTATAGATATCCTCAAAATCTTTTCTAGTATGAAATGGTGGATCTAAATAGAGCCAGTAAGCGCTGATGGGTAAAGAGTTCAAAGTCTTTACTAAGGTGGTGAAACTATCCCCTGAAAAGATCTGAGCATTTGTAAGATTATGGGTTGCAAGATTTTTTTTGAGTGTGGCAAGGGCTTTTGGCTCTTGTTCAAAAAAGAGCGCCTCTTTGCACCCTCTACTTAGCGCCTCTATGCCCATAGAGCCACTTCCAGCAAAACCCTCTACAAAGCTACTAGCGTAGATCTCTCTTCCTATCACATTAAAAAAAGATTCTCTAATAATAGACTTTGTGGGTCTTGTTGTCTGTGTATCTGGAAGTTCTATCGACCTTCCTTTGAGCTTGCCAGCTACTATTTTTGTTTTAATGCTCAATTTTTATTCCCATAGAAACAAACTCTTGGAGTTCTTCATTGTAATACTCGATGTCGCCACTCTCTATTTTATAGTACCAACCCCTTAGGTTCATCTTTCCTGCATTGACAAGCTCTTGAATTTTAGGGTAAGTCAAAAGATGGGTAAGCTGAAAAACAACAGAGATCTTTTCTGTCATTGCTAGCTTTTTTTCAAGAGAAAGGCCTTTTGTCGTACTGTTTGTTTCTATATACTTTTTTGCTTCATTGCCAAGCCCAAGCCATTTTCGCACATGAATCATCTCTGCTCCATCGGGTCTGTCATATAGAGCAGCAATCGCCCCGCAGTGGGAGTGTCCGCAGACAATAATTTCACTCACTTGTAAAACAGAGACAGCGTACTCAATAGCTGCAGCGGTTGAGTGGTAATCCTCATCTGGTTTAAAAGGGGCAACAAAGTTGCCTATGTTTCGCACAATAAAGAGATCGCCTGGTCCTGTATTGGTGATGAGGTGAGGCAAAACCCTTGAATCACTGCATCCAATATAGAGCACTTTTGGTTTTTGCCCCTTCTGCACAAGATCTACAAATTTTTCTTCATATTTTTTGAATTTATTTTTTCTAAACTTTTCGTTGCCATCAATAATACTTTTAATGTCCACCGGTATCTATCCTTGATTTGAGAATATGCGCAAGATCTTTTGCAAATTTTTGTGTGAGTTTTTCTATCTGGATTTCTAGGTCTATTTTTTCCTCTTTTGGTCTTAAATTTTGTTGGTTTTCCAAACTTTTTTTCACTCTATCAAGGGCAAATAAAAGAGAGCTTTGGGTAAAGGGTTTTTGAATTTTATCAGATCTTTTATTGCCAATAGTTACCACAGTTTTTTCGCTACGCAAAGGCCTGTCGCTAAGCACAACATCGGCTTTTTTGTAGGGAGTGAGGTACTTTTTTAAAAAAATTTCCAAACTTTTTTGCAAAAGTTGGGATTTACAGTTGATATAAACTTTAAGCATGGTTCTAAGATCTCGCCTTCTTTGTATGTGAACTAATAAAAAATTATACAAAAAATTTGTTTTTTTGTTGGTAATTTAACTAAAATAAAGTATATATTATCCGATCTATAATGTAGACAAGTACAAAAATAAAGAAGGTTTGACTATGGAAATCAATAAAAGCCCTAGTTTTTCTACAATGTCAACACCGCCAAAAAGTAGTGGGGGAGTTGTAGAAAAAAATGACTCCTCTTCTGCTTCTTCCCCAAAAAAAGCAGAGATCTCTTTGGCAAAACAGGCAAAAAATGAAGAGCCCTCAGGAACAAAAAATGCTAGAAAAGAGATAGAAAGTAGCCAAAATACTATGCAGATGAGAGAGGAGATGGTGGCTCTTGCCAAAGAGATGAACAGAAGCCTTAATCCTCTCTCTACAAGTGTGCATTTTGAGTTTGGCGAAGATATTGGTGGTCTCTATATTAATGTAATTGATGCAACTACCGATACTGTTATTAGAAGATTCCCTTCAGAAGAGGCTGTTCGCCTCTCTGTGAAGATGAAAGAGCTTGTGGGGATGATGTTTGATAAGACGATATAAATGCAATAGAAATTTAAGAAGTATATAAAGGCTGGAACTCATGGCTGGAACAATAAGTAATTTAGGACTCACCTTCTCAGGAGCTGAGTCAAATCTCTCTGCTGAAACAATAGAAAAACTTAAAGAAGCTGACAAAACAGCAATGCTCAAACCGACAGAGAGAAATTTGGAAAAAGTTTTCTCTCAACAAGAAGATCTCAAAGAGCTCAAAAAGCATATTGGAAATTTAGAAAATAAAGCATCGCACTTTTCTGATGAGCTCAACTATCTCAAGCGATCTACTCGATCCTTTGGTGAGGGTGGAAGTGTAAAGGTGAACGATGGTGTGGATCCACAAAGTGGCTCTATACATGTAAACCACACAGCTAAACAGAGCATTGTTGAATCTAGAGGTTTTGAAAAACTCTCCACTGTCATTAACAATACAGATGAGAATATGCTTTTAAAATTTAAAGCTGATGGCAAAACCGTTGAGGTTGATATTACTCCAAACATGACCCTAGAAGATCTCAAATATGCCATTAACGATGCCTCTGAGGGAAAAGTGATTGCCTCTGCTTTAAATACAGGAGGAGACGATCCTTTTAAGCTGATTATCAAATCTACCCAAACAGGGGAGAAACAAAAAATCGAAATTATAGATGATCATGAAAACGCTTTTGATCTTAATCTCTCAGTGATCCAAGAGGCAAGTGATGCAAACTTTGTCTATAATGGGGTGAATATTACAAGGGAAACAAATACCATTGACGATCTCTATATGGGGGTTACAGTACAGCTAGAAAAAGATAATGCAGATATTAACTTTGAGGTCACAAGAGATCTAGAGGGCATGACGGAGTCGATGCAGGAGTTTGTGGATGCCTATAATGAGTCCATGAAGTTTATTGATGAGATTACAGGCTACGATGCAGAGAGTGGTGAGTCTGGGAGTTTTCAGGGTGATTTTAGGGTCAATAATATTCAAAGTTCTCTTAATCAAGAGCTTTTTAAATATGTTGATGAACAGAATATGACCGATTTTGGGTTAGACCTGACAAAAGAGGGAGATCTGCTGTTGGACCAAGCCCAATTTAGTGCTAAAATGAACGAAGATCCAGATGCAATGCAAAAATTTTTCCTAGGGGGCACAGAGATTACCCCTTCGACCTATACAAGTAAAGTGATTGGTGTAGAGTATGTGGCAAACTCAACAAATGTCAATGGTAAGCAGATCAATAATTTTATAGAGCAGCCCTTAAGCCAAGATCTAACAATTCCTAAAGGTTCTATCAAAATTAACGATGTAGAACTGGGAGAAGTTACACTTCTAGCGTCAAACTCTCCTAGTCAGAATGCACAGGTGCTTATGAGTGCCATTAATGCTGCCAGTGATGAGAGTTATGTCACAGCTTCCTTAACAGGAAGTGGAAGACAAATCCATCTTACAGATGAGTCTGGCGAGCGATTTACTATAAAAAGTAGCGATGGTTGGGCAGAAAGAGTAGGGCTCTCTTCTGGAACTTATGTTGGAAAAGTGGAAGAAAAGGTTGGTATTTTTGCCAATATTGATAGCTTTTTTGAGAGACTCAATGACGGCTCTAATGCAACTTTGAGTCTATTAGATACCAATCTTACAAGCTCGGAAGATAGACTCACTGATGAGCTTCAAAGAACGCTAGATAGAATTAATGCAAAGTACGAAACCATGGCAACACAGTTTGCAGCATACAACTCTATTATAAGTGGCTATGAGTCATCTTTTAAGAGTGTACAGATGCAGATTGAAGCTATGGCAAATGCTAAATAGAAAAGAGGTTAATAATGAGTGCTGGTTATAGTGCATATGCACAAAATTCTATTTCTGTAGAGTCTCCATACAGACTTATTCAGATGCTTTTTGAAGGTGTCTTGAAGTTTACAGGTCAAGCAAAAATGGCCATGGAAGAGGACGATATAGAGAAGCAGGTTCATTGGATTAATAAAACAATAGATATTTTTACCGAACTTATATCTTCTTTGGATTTTAACGATGAAGAAAATTTGAATATGAGTGAGTATCTTAAAGGGCTCTACACTTATCAAATCAAACTTTTAACGGAAGCTAATATTGAGTGCGATGAAGAGAGACTTGAGACGGTCATGAATGTGGCACAGGGCTTACTAGAAGCATGGAACGAAGAGACAGGGCTTAGTGGAAAACAGCAAAGAGTGGGTTAGAGATCTTAAAGTTGCTGTTATTAATCGTGATAGCAAGTTTCTAGAAAGACTCTATCAATCTCTACCAGATTTTTCCCAGACAGATCTCAGTTTGGAAGAGCTTTTAGAGGTTGAGGCGCTTGTTGGGAGTGCGACTGAGATTTTGCGAGAAAACAGACAAGAGCTCTTAGGTAACATGAACAAACTCAAAGCCAGTATTGCTTATCAAAAAAATATGATCAACTAACGCCAATAAGCACCAAAAGAGGGTAGATAATAGTGCCAGAGTATCTCAGTCCATTGCCTATGGGCATATCAGGAACTTTTAAGATCTCAATAATACTAAAATGGCCATTTTTATCCACTTTGCTTATAAGATAGAGTTTAAATCCAAGGTCAATGCTCTTCATTAAAATGGCACTTGTTACAAAAAAGCTGTTGATAGTATTGGAAAATGTAAAATAGAGCAGATAAAGCAAAGAGGAGTGAAGCAAAATAAACTGGAAAATATTATGCCTCATAAGAGCACTGAGCCACTCTATAAGCTCTTTTAATGTATTTGCTTTGGGGGTGTTTGCCTCAATAAACTCGAGAAGTACCAAAATGGCAATATCTAAAAAAAAGTTCAAAAGTTACCTTTTCGTTTCTAATCTATGATAAAAAAATGTTACAATCTATCAATTACTATATAAAGCGTCTATGAAAATGAGATTAATCCTATTGACCACTGTTGCTTTTGTAATTGTAGAGTTTTTTCTCTTGAATTACATAACAGCCCACTACACCAAAATGGAAGAGAACTATTATCGCAATAAACTTGAACACTTTCAGGATGAATATACCATAGTGCTCAACTCTTTTGAGAAGATAGCCTCTGCCATCTATCTCCATGAGATTAACAAAGAGAAGATTTTAGAGACCTTTAGCCAAGCAAGATCTTCGAATGGCCAACAAAAACATAACATTCGACAAGAGCTATTCTCTCAGCTTGAACCATTTTATAATCAAATCCAATCTGTTGGTATGAGACAGCTCCATTTTCATCTTCCAGATGGGGAGAGTTTTTTGCGGTTTCATAAGCCGGAAAAGTATGGAGATAATATCTTTAAGACGAGAAAAACCGTGCTCTATGCCAATAAAAACAAGATCTTTGTCAAAGGTTTCGAAGAGGGGAAGATTTTTTATGGGTTTCGCCATGTCTATCCTCTCTTCTTTGAGAGTAGTCATATTGGTTCTGTAGAGATCTCTGTTGGTTTTGAAGGTATTAAAAAAGAGCTAGAAAGGGTCTTGCCTAATGAGTTTAGGCTTCTACTCAAAAAGAAAAATATAGACGCAAAACTGTTCCCATCAGAGCTAAACAACCACTATGAGATCTCAGATATCAGCAGTGAATACTACTATGAAAGAGAAAAAGCCCAACAAAACTCTTCTAAGGGCCTCAGCAAAGATCTTATAGAACAAATTGTTGCAAAGATAAAGCCAGAGGTGGAGTCTAAGCTTGCCAGCAATCAGTCATTTGTCCTTCCAGCAACAGTGGATAATACTACCTATCTTGCTCTTTTTATGCCAATCCAAGAGTTTGCAGGCAAGACACAAGGGTATGTTGTCTCTTTTACAGATAGATCTATAGATAAAAGACTCCTTTTTGATTATAAAAAAGATCTCTTTTTGGCGTCAGTTGTCTTATTGCTTATCTTTATCTCTTTGTACAGACTTGTGAGATCTCAAAAAAAAGCAAAGGCTCAGTCAAAAGAGCTACTAGAAAAAACTTTAAGTATTCAAAGAGTTTTTGATGCACAAAAAAATATCACGGTGCTTATACAAAATGAGAGACTCATCAATGCTAATCAAGCCTTTTTTGACTATTTTGGTTTTCAAGATTTTCAAGATTTTCAAAAAACAAAGAGGAAACTGAGTAGCTTTTTTGAGGGAGAAGAGTTTTTGGTGGAGCCCAATAGGCTCTATAAAAATGATAAAGAGTGGATTAAAAAGCTCACAAGAGATCCAGAGAATGAATATAGAGTCTATCTTAAGTCCAAGATCTTTGCTGTAAGTGCTAATGAGATCTCACAAGATACGGCCATTGTAAGTTTTACAGATATTACAGATACGATTAATTATCAAAAAAAGTTAGAGTATGAAGTAGCTGTAGCTGTGGAAAAAATTGAGAAACAGCATAAAGAGATTGTCGCCAATACAAAAAAAGCAGCTATGGGAGATATGATTGGCATCATTGCCCACCAGCTCAAACAGCCTTTAAGTGTTATCACTCTATACACAGAAGATCTTGAGATGGATTTTAAAGAAAAAAATCTCTCTTTAGAGACAGTAGAGGAGTTTTCTAAAACAATCAAAGAGCGGGTGAAGTTTATGTCAGAGTCTATTGACAACTACAGACACTTTTTTAATCCCCATAAAAAAAGTGAAAAGTTTGATCTTAAAGAGGCCGTTTTAAAAGCTTTAAGTATTGTAGATGTGCAAATAAGTTCTAGAGGCATCACTTTAATGCAAGATCTGGACTCTATTGTGGTAGATGGCTATGAAAATGATCTCATTCAGGTCGTTATCAATATTACCACCAATGCAAAAGACGCTTTAGTGGAAAATCAGATAAAAGATCCTCACATTAGCATTGTTTTAAAAAGGGATGTTGACACGGCTATAATTAGGATTAAAGACAATGGAGGAGGGATTGATGAATCTATTATTGACAAGGTTTTCCAGCAGTATTTCTCCACAAAACAAGAAG
>JAABTA010000277.1 GCA_011390075.1 Helicobacteraceae bacterium
TCTGCTAGCAATGGCAAACAGTGGTCCCAATACAAATGGAAGCCAGTTTTTTATTACCACAAGAGCTACCCCGTGGCTCAATGGAAGACACACCATTTTTGGACAAGTTGTAGCAGGCGTGGATGTGGTGCGAGCCATTGAAAAAAGTAAAAGAGACAGAAGAGATAAGCCTCTAAGCCCTCAAACAATTATACAAGCATCTATCAAGTGAATCAAAAGCTTCTCTTTGCCACCATGGCTATAACAGTGGTGGCAATGGTGGCTATAGCACTCTTTTTAGGCTCACAAAAGAGCGATAACTCTTTAGAGTGTGATAACTCTCAATACACCAAATCCTTTCAGCAATATAGTACAAATACCAGTGCGGTAGATAGTGCAAAAGAGCTTTTATCAAAGGGTGAATACACCACCACAGGAAGTATTGTCTATGCAAAACATGCCCAATCTGTTTTGCAAAACTATTTAAAATTAGAGGATTTAAACGATATAGTACAAGAGAGACTCAAAAAGTTTTCTCTAAAACAAAAAAATAGTGAGCAACCGCTAGTTATCAAATATAGTGTACGAGAGAATGACAAAGAAGATCCAAATAAACGAGGTGGCGATTTTTGTAGGGTGTATGGTGGGTCTGTAAAAATAGAGATCTTGATTGGTTCTACAAGTGTCTATGCTGGATATAGTGAATATCTAAGAGACAATGGAAAAGATCTCCCTCAGCATATTGACTGTATTGTGGGAACTTTTGTAAAGTAGGCGAGGTTGCTACTAGAAAGAGAACTGTATGGAAGTAGAGATTGCGGCAAGAGAGATACGACTTACAATTGAAGAGAACTCTGTAAGCCACAAAATTGTGGATAATTTTTGTCAAAAAAACTTCTCCAATCTTTTAAAGCTGTCTAATACTTTTATTATCTATCACAAAGAGAGTGAAGTTGCAAAAAAGAAATACTTTCTAAGCTGGGTCTATACAGCTTATAAAAAGAGTAGAAAAAATGTAGGTACAGCTTTTTTGAAATCCCTGCAAAGTAACGGCAAGCTACCTATTCGTATTAGTATCCGTGGGAAAAATAGAGTGCTGTATGGCATGAAGGTAAAAATCATGTTTCCACAAAACAATGTGATGCGCCTTTTAGTTGAGGCACAAAGTTCTGTACCTGTGACATACTTTAGCCATATATTTAAAAAATCTCTGCTTCATGCAAGAGGGCATGAGCTTGATGTGCAAACAACAGTTTTTTCATTGAGTGAGCTAAGAAAGATCTTAGAAAGAGAAAAGATCTTAGGTGTGCCAGTGACTTTTATCTATAATGAAAAGACTCTTTCTCAACTGTTTGATAAACTTGATGCCAAACTCCAGCAGCGATCGGAGAAAACTTATAGCAACAACTATCAATACCGATACAAACAGAGCCACAGCAACCATCAATCTGTATTTACAGAGATTGAAAATTTAGATAAGAGCTATAAGTTGCTCAATTGCAATAGGAGTGACTGTCAAACTAAAGTAAAAAAAGAGTATCTTAAGCTTGTTAAAGAGTTTCATCCTGATAGAGTGTATGGTAAGGATGAGGGAATTGTTAGCTACTATACTAAAAAATTTCAAGAAATAAGCGATGCATACTCTGTAATACAGCAATCTTTAGGGAAGGTAGCGTAAGAATATATTTTTCCTAATAATATATTTATGACTATTAAGATATTATTAGGAAAACTTTATAAACGAGGTTACTATGGCAGAAATAAAACTAAATACAAATGCCTTTTTAGTGTCAGAAACAGATCTAAAAGGGAATATAAAGTTTGCAAATGACGACTTTGTAAAAGTTAGTGGCTACACCAAAGAGGAACTACTGGGGCAACCTCACAATATGATTCGGCACGAAGATATGCCAAAAGCTGCATTTAAGTCTTTGTGGGACACTGTGCAAGCTGGCAAAGTATGGACAGGATTTGTAAAAAATAGAGCAAAAAATGGAGACTTTTACTGGGTGTATGCAACAGTGTATCCTATGGACAAGTGCTCAGGATCAGGT
>JAABTA010000278.1 GCA_011390075.1 Helicobacteraceae bacterium
AACAGATGCTTGTCAAGGGCTATTTCCATGCTGATCCTCATCCGGGAAATCTTCTTGTGACCCCTGAGGGTGAGTTGGTTTTGTTGGATTTTGGAATGCTAAAGCGGATCTCTGCCTCTACACGGATTGCTATTATTGAGCTTCTAAAAGCTGCCAATGAAGAGGATTATGAAACCTATATTAGCGCTTGCAAACGGCTAGGTACAATAGCTTACGAAGCGCCCGAGTCGGAGCTAGCAGTTTTTACCCAAAGGATGTTTGAGATCTTTGGTAACGACTCTTTAGATGCAAAAAGCATGCAAGATCTGGCATTTACTGTTTTAGAATCAACCAGAGATCTCCCTTTTAAGTTGCCTCAAGAGGCAATCTATATTTTGCGAGTGAGTGCCATTATCGAGGGGCTAGGCACAACCTATATTCACAACTTTAATGGAGTCAAAGACATTTTGCCTATTTTGCAAGACAATCTCCCGCGCGCTATTGGAAAAAATGATTCAATTTTAGAGAACTTCAAAGAAGAGCTTACAAGTCTTCCCTTTGTGATACAAAATATTAAAACAGCAAGTAAAAAAGCTAGCGAGGGGGAGCTAGCGGTGATGATAAACAATTCCCAACTAGAGTGGATAAGCAAAGAGCTAAGAGAGTACCTACGACCAATGGCTTTAGGAGCTCTGTTTCTTTTGGGAGGCATTTTTTTTGCTAGCATAGAAGAGGTAAAAATAGGAGCCACGCTTTTTATTGCTGGGGCTGTGGTGATAGTTTATAAAATTTAGAGGTATTTATAAGGAGAGATGTGACAAATCAAGAAGTATTGCAAGGATTAAAACAGCACTTTCCAAAGCCATACACGGATCTAGAGTTTAAGAGTGTGTATGAGCTTTTGATTGCTGTTATTTTGTCTGCACAAACAACAGACAAAAAGGTCAATCAAGTGACAAAAGAGCTTTTTGCTAAATATCCAACCCCCTTAGATCTTGCATACGCTTCCTTAGAAGATGTGCAGTCATGCTTGCAGTATTTGGGTATGCAAAAACAAAAAAGCAAGTCTATTACCCAGTGTGCGCAGACCTTGGTTCAAGAGTACAACCAGCAGGTACCTGATAGTTTAGAGGCGCTAATAAAGCTCGCTGGAGTAGGGCGTAAAACCGCTAGCGCTGTTTTGGTCAAGGGCTTTAACAAACCAGCCATCGTTGTTGATACCCACGCAGCAAGAGTGGCAAAAAGGCTGGGGATAACAGAACACGAAAAGGTAAAAGCCGAAAAAATCGAAGAAGATCTCAAACGCTTTTTTAAAAAAGAGGATTGGTGCTATATCTCTCAAGTGATTGTTCTGTTTGGAAGATATATCTGCTTGGCAAGAAAGCCACTGTGTTTTGAGTGTGCTTTTATCCATAGTTGCGAATATGCTAGCTGAGTTTTTCACACTTTTTATTATAGGATTTGTTGCCGCAGGAACTCCTGGGCCTGATATTTTACTCATTATCAGAACCGCTATATTTAAGGGAGTCAAACCCGCATTTTTAGTGCTTTTGGGGATTTTGACTGGAAATTTTATTATTTTAGCCATTGTCTATTTTGGCCTTGGATTTATTGCTAGTTCTCAGATCTTTGTTCTTACAGTACAAGGGGTTGGTGGGCTCTATCTTCTCTATATTTCCTATCAGATCTTTAAGCACCGAAATGAATCAATAGAGGTAAAAAACGAAAAGATACAGGTGGGGTTTAAAGATGGTCTTATCATTAATCTCTCCAATCCCAAAGCGATTCTTTTTTTTACAGTAATCATCACACCCTTTTTGCATGGAGATTTTTTAGAACTCAAGATCTTAAGCCTTGCTCTTGGGATCTGGAGTGTGTTTGTTTTGACAATTTTTTTGGCAAACAAACTCAAAAAAAGATTAGTGAATCCTCGTGTTGTTAAGGGGATTGATCTTTTTGCTGTAGGTGTGTTTGTTTTTTTTGGAGTCTCTATGATTTTGGATATTGCTTGGTAGGTGTTATAATAGTGTAAATTTT
>JAABTA010000279.1 GCA_011390075.1 Helicobacteraceae bacterium
AGCAACGATTGAGTCTATGTTAATAGATGAAAGTGATGATGAGAATTCAACTATTTGTGCTTTTCCTGCAAGACACTATTTTTTAGAAAAAAACATTCCTGAGATAGAAAAAAAATTTCCCCAAAAAAGATGTAAAAAGTTAAAAAAATTTTTAGAAAAAACAAACCCTCAATCTTTAACTCTCTCTTTTCCTACGGCACACATAAACTCTCCTGCTTCTATGTTTGGGCATACACTTTTACGAATTAACTCCGATATTAATAGCTCTTTAGTTTCAAATGCGATTAATTATGCTGCTATTACCAACGAAAGCAATGGTTTTTTATTTGCCTATAATGGGCTATTTGGTGGATATAAGGGCAGATA
Source organism: Helicobacteraceae bacterium (assembly GCA_011390075.1). Taxonomy (GTDB): domain Bacteria; phylum Campylobacterota; class Campylobacteria; order Campylobacterales; family SZUA-545; genus JAABTA01. The sequence goes on from JAABTA010000279.1 coordinate 367, forward strand.
CTCCATATTGCCTTACTATAAAAAGATAAAAGAGTATAACGGGGTCGAAAATCGCGATATTTGGGAGTATGAACTTAAGTTTTCTCAAGAAGAAGCAAAAAAAGTTATTTTATACACCTATGAGCTAGAACGAGTTTACTCTGACTACTTTTTTCTCTCTGAAAATTGCTCTTATAATCTTTTATGGATATTGCAATTTGCAAAAAATGAAAAGCTTGATTTAGTGAGTGGGTTTAACTATACAGCCACTCCAATTGATACAATACGAGAGCTTTATAAACATAATCTTATCCAAACAAGTCGCTACAGACACTCCAAAAATAAACTGATAAAAACAATTTTTGAAAAAGTAGATGATAGAGAGTTAGTTGTTGCATTTATAGAGGATGACTATAATCTAGAAATTATTAAAGATCTCAATGCTACTGAGAAAATCTATGCATTAGATATTGGAACAAATATGCTCCAAGCAGATTATATTTCTCATTCTATAGAGAGGGCAAAATATCTCAAAAACTTTTTAAAACTTTTAAAAGTAAGAAGTAAGCTAGGGATAATAGATGAGTACCAAGTTAAAAAAACTGTCGATCCATTAAAGGGCGATCTAGGAAATAAACTCTCTTTTTCTGCTTTTGCTGATGGAAGCAAAGAGCTAGAGTACCGACCAACCTATCACGATATTTATGACATAGAAAAAGGCTATATCTCTGGAGCGTATATTACATTTTTTGATTTTAGAGCAAGAGGGAAAAATAGCTCATGGGAGTTAGATAGACTCTCTTTATTAGATATCCGTTCTTACGCTATACGAGATTTTTATTTTAAGCCTATTTCGTGGGAGGTAAACTTTGCTTTTGAGAGATTAGCAAGAGAGGAGCTCTACCTCAAACTTCAAACAGGAGCCGGGCTTACTTATGGCAGTGATGAGACTTTTACTTATTTTATGCTCAATCCTTTTTTTGCAAGTAACAATAAAGATGAGATAAGTGGCATTAGTGGAAAAATAGGTTTGATTGTGAACTATTTTTCAAACTACAAAATTGGTGGTTTTATGCAAAAAAGCTACGCTCTCCAAGATGATTTAGACAAACAAAAAGATAATGTTTTTGGAGAATTTTACCTTACTAAATATATCAATAGATCCTTTAATTTTTCACTTAAATACAAAGACACCCAGTTTAGAGAGGCAGTGTATGGGGTGGGTGTTCATTATAAGTTTTAAACTTTATGTCTAGGAAAGGCATGAATATGATAGATTAAAATCCCACCACCAATAATAAAAAGTATCACAATAGAGAGAATTGCCAATCTATTGTCTCCTGTTAAAAGAGCTGTAAAGGCAATGA
>JAABTA010000280.1 GCA_011390075.1 Helicobacteraceae bacterium
GCAAATTTTCCCAGCATATTATAAAATCCAAAAAACTCTCCGCTTTTCTCTTTGGGAATAATGGAGGCGTAGTAAGATCTTGAAAGGGCTTGAATACCGCCTTGACTTAAGGCGATTAGAACCGCAAGGGTGAAAAACTCTAGTTTACTTGTCATAAAATAGGCACCAACTACAATGACAATATAGACAGCTATAAGTCCTAAAATAACTCTTCTTGTCTCTAAAAATGAGGTAAGTTTTCCAACGAGGAAAGTTGCAGGAAATCCTACAAATTGAATAAGAAGCAAGGCAG
>JAABTA010000028.1 GCA_011390075.1 Helicobacteraceae bacterium
CCCTTGTTGTACCCTCAATCTCTGAGACAATAGCTCTTTCATAACTTAATAGAGCATTTAAAATAGAACTTTTTCCTGCATTTGGTTTGCCAATAATAGCTACCTTAAAGCCAGTAAGCAAGGCTCCTCTTCTAATGCTTTCTTTGAGAGTTTTCTTTAAAGTATGCTCTGTTTGTTCTAGCATGGTTTTAATACCTGCTAAAATATCTTGAGGGAGATCTTCTTCGGCGTAGTCGATAGATACTTCT
>JAABTA010000029.1 GCA_011390075.1 Helicobacteraceae bacterium
GCTTCAATGAGTTTTCCTCGAATCTCCTCTACAAACTCACTCAGATCTCCTTGTAAAGATTTGGCCAGTAGCTTGACGCTTGCTTTACTTTTTGAGTTAATCAAAGCCGAAACTGCCTCTGCTTTGGCAATATCCATTTTGGAATTAAGCACCGCTCTTTTAGTGAATTCTCCTGGCTGGGCTGGGCTGGCTCCTAGCTGTAAGATCTCATCAATAATAACAGAGGCTACACTGCTTCCGCCGTGGGTTTGGAACTCAACAAGATCTTCTCCTGTGTAGCTTTTGGGGTTTTGAAAAAAAATGACAATAGCTTCATCTAAGACATCACTATTTGCGTCATAGAGGTTGGTGAGGGTTGCGTATCTAGGGGTAAGGTTGTTTCGTTTTGTAAGAGTTAGAGCAATCTCTAAAGCTCTCTCGCCAGAGAGACGGACAATAGAGATTGCTCCCACGCCACCGCTTGTGGCTAGTGAAACAATAGTTTCCTCAGCCATTACTTCTATTAAAATCGTTTACAACAATAAATTTTCCGCCATCTCTGGTAGTTTTAATAGCTACATATTTATTTGGAAATTCAGCTCTAAGCTCTTTAAGGGCAATCTGTACCAAAACACCATCTAACACTTTTGTCTGTCCTCTTCCGTTGGTAATAATTGTCTCCTTAACAGGGGTGAGGTAGTTTCTAATCATCTCTTCTTGATTATTCAAAAACTCTGCCACCTCTAATCTGAGTAAAAGTCCATATTTTGGATTAATCCAGTTAAATAGAACATAAGAGAGAGCTTTATATCTGTATCCATCTTTTCCAATCATTAAAGCAGCATCTTCCCCATCAAATTTTATCTCTACAGTTTTTTCATCAAAGATACCAACAGAGACAACCTCAATATCAAAACACATAGTAGAAAAAAGCCTTTTCACATCTGTTTCAATTTCTGGTAAGACAGCTTCTATATCTGCATGTTCTCTCTCACCATATTCTCTTGATTCTTGTCTATAGCTAGATTTATAGGAGCTTTTTTGTCCACTTTTCCTAGGCTCTCTTTTTTTTCTTACCTGCTTAGCAGATTTGGAAATAACTGTAATTACCGCCTCTTTTTTAAAAAAACCTAAAAAGCCATTGCTTGGATACTGAAGTATTGTAGCGTCAATCTCTGTAACAGAACAGCTAAGCTCTGTTGCAGCTTTTGAGTAGGCCTCATCTAAGGTTTTGGCTTTGATCTCTATCATGCTATAACCTTTTGTTTCTCCATAGATTTATTAACAAAATACTGTTGCGCTATTGAGAGTATATTATTTGCCAACCAATACAACACAAGCCCTGCAGGGAATGTGAAGAAAAAGAATGTAAATATTACTGGCAAGAATTTCATAATTTTCTCCTGCATTGGATCTGTAAAGTTTGATGGAGCAAGTTTTTGCTGCAAAAACATAGAGACACCCATCAAAATTGGTAGAATAAAATATGGATCCATGGCTGAAAGATCTGAGATATAGAGCCATTGTGAACCTCTTAGTTCTATAGCGTTTACCAACACCCTATAGATAGCAAAGAAAATCGGTATCTGCAAAAGAAAAGGTAAACATCCACCTAAAGGATTTGCTCCATGCTTTTTATAAAGATCCATCATGTGCACTTGTAGTTTTTGCGGTTCTCCCTTATACTTCTTCTGCAACTCTTTAATTTTAGGAGAAAGAATCTTTAACTTATTCATAGAGACCATCCCTTTATGAGAAAGTGGAAAAAGAATAATTTTCACAATCAAAATAAAAACAACAATCGTCCAACCCCAGTTGCCAATATAGGAGTTAATATAGTCAAGTCCAACAAAAAGAGGCTTGGCTAAAAATGTAAAAATTCCATACTCAACAGCACTAATCATTTGTGGCTCAATGGATTTCATTCTGCTTACATTTTTAGGTCCCATATAGCCTTTAATCTCTAGATTGCCACCCTTGCTACTCACAAAGGGAAGCGGATCATCATCTCTTACTTTGTTAATCCACACATCAAACGGTTCTGAGAAGTTGTAAAAAAGCGTGGTGTAGTATCTATCAAATGACGAAACAAGCTTTGCATTTCTAAAAGATTCATGGCCTGTTGCATCTCCATCTTCTACCACCTCTGTGGTGTCATCAAACTCGTGAGTTAGCACACCATGGACAGTCATCATATCCACTTCATTATCAGGTCTAAAGCCAGGGGTGACAAAAAAGTCTAATTTTTTCGTATTATAGATTTTTAGATCATAGTTCCCTTTTGGATAAAAAGTGATCTCTTTTGTCACAGTTGTGTCGGCAAGTTCTTGAGTGAGCACTAGAGTCTGTTTCTGGCTCCTTGCATCAATCTTTTCCTTTGAGGCGGTGTAAGAGATCTTAAACGCCTCTTCATTGACAGCCGTGTCAGAAAATCTTACTTCTAATGGTTTTGTATAGTTTGTATTAAAAAGGGATATCTCCTCTTCTCTTCCTCTCTCTTCTAAACTTGCGCTACTCACTCTTCCTAAAGAGTCAATTGTAAATGTTCCATCCACAATTTCCACAACAGCCAAAACATCTTTATTTGTATTGCTCACAGGAGCTTGTGCAGCACTCGAACTCTCTTGGTTCTCCATTGAGGGACTGGCACTATCTGTAGTTGGTGCTTGTTGGGCCGTGTCTGTTTGGTACTGTTTTTCTTGAGGATTGCTTTGTTGGTTTGTTTTCATTACATCTGAATAGTAGTAATAGTCGTAAAGTAGAAAAAAAACAAAAGATATTGCGGCTGCTAGAATAAGCCTTTTACCCGAGTCTAATTTGTCTAACACTTGTTTCCTTTTTTGGGTTTTTTAGCTAAAAGTTTTTTTAAAGCAAAATCCAGATCTTTTTTGAGTCTATTATAATCAGCGTCCTCTATGCCAGCTCTTGCAACCAGCACAAAATCACCACCCCTAGAATAGGACAACTCTCTAAATAACGCTTTTAATCTTCTTTTTGCTCTATTTCTCACTGTGGCTTTTCCAACTTTTTTAGAAGCAATAAAACCAGCTCTTGTTGTCTCTGCTTTACGGAAAAAAACCACAAAAAATTTAGTATGAAAAGCCTCGCCTTTTCCAAACACTTGCTGGTACTCAGACGAAGTTTTCAAGGTACTGAATGTTACGCTGCTAATCTTCTTCGGCCTCTAGCTCTTCTTCTTTTAATAACATTTCTGCCACTTTTTGTAGCCATTCTTGCCCTAAAACCGTGTTTGTTAGCCTTTTTTCTGTTTGATGGTTGATAAGTTCTTTTCATACTCACCTCTCCTTTTATAAAATAGTTTTTTTAATCGAAAATTAAGTCCGCGATTATATCTTTACAGTTATAAAAAAAGACTTAAACGCCCCCAAAAGTTTCATAATAGGGGGCACTTTTAATCTTTTTCCTCTACAATAACGAAAAAACTTAGGACATCTATGCTTAAGCAACTTTTCTACCAAAAAAGCATTAATCAGATAAATTTTTTAACAATTGTCTTTGCGGCTCTTTTAACATCTATCTTTACAATGGTTATTCTCATTACAATTTATGACGATCATGTCAAAGAGATTAGAGATCTCGAAACAGACTATTTCAAATCACAAAAACAGTCCATTGTCGATGAAACCAACAGGGCCCTGCACTATATTGATTTTGTCTATAACAAATATAAAGATACAAAATCCAAAGAGGAGATTCTAACAGATATAGTAGACACAGTCGAACAGATGAGAAATGATAGAGAGGGAAGTGGCTATATTTTTATCTATACTTTTGAAGGTGTGAATGTGGCTGATCCCATTTTGAAAGAGAACCGAGGAAAAAATCTATTGCATGTGAAAGATCCTAATGGAAAAGAGGTTATAAAAGAGCTTATAGAGGTCTCTAAAAGAGAAGATGGAGGCTTTGTAGAGTATATCTGGAACAAACCAACCGACAACACACCAGCTTCTAAGATCTCTTATGCAAAATCCTATGAACCTTTAGGGCTCATGGTAGGCTCTGGGGTCTATATCGACGATTTAAACAAAGTAATTGATGAAAAAAAGGATATCTATAGCTCCAAGATCTCTACTTACACTTTTGAGATCTTAGGGCTCACATTCTTGCTCTTTGCATCAGGCATGGTTATCTATCGCTTTTTTACAGAACTTATTAAAAAAGAGATTGACAGAATTAGAATGAATCTTAAAACCGCTCCTATCAAATGTGAAGGAATTGATACAAACACCCCATTTAAAGAGTTTGAAGAGATTATTGAATCTGTTAATGAGATGATTGATGCTATTAAAGTCAATAGAAAAGAGCTCGAAGATCTCAATAAAAATCTTGAGGTTAAAGTTGAGGAGAAAACAAAAAAGCTTCAAGAGTCAAAAGAGTATGTGGAGAATCTCTTAAAAAAACAAGATAGCTTTATCAAGACCTCCATCCATGAGATTAATACACCTCTTTCTATTATAATTACTAATATTGAGCTCTTTATTATGAAAAACGGCAGAAATAGCTACCTCACAAAAATAGAAGCAGGATCTAAAATTATTAATAATGTATTTAACGATCTCTCATACATTATTAAAAAAGATAGATTAGAGTACAAAAACACAAGACTTAACTTCTCTGATTTTCTCTATTTTAGAACCCAGTTTTTCTCAGAAATTGCCAAAGGAGCTAATACAGATTTTTTTATCAATATCGAAGAGGAGATCTTTATAGACTTTAACGAGGTGCAACTTCAAAGAATTATTGATAATAATCTTTCTAACTCCATTAAATATAGCAAAAAAGGACACCCTATTGAGATCTCTCTACAAAAGAGACAAGATAAAATCCATCTTGTGTTTAAAAACAGATCAGAGACACAGATCAAAGAGAGTCACAAGATCTTTGAAGAGTTCTATAGAGAAAGCAGTTCAAGAGGTGGATTTGGACTAGGACTTAAAATTGTTAAAGATATATGCGATGAAAATTTTGTTAAGATAACGGTTGAGTCCAATAAAGACTACACACTATTTCACTACACATTTAAAGAGAGTATATAAATGAAGATCTTACTATTAGAAGACGAGCTAATGCTTAATGAGTCTATTATGGAGTATTTAGAGGACCTAGGGCATGTTGTGGACTCATTTACCGACGGAGCAGAAGCAAAAGCAAAAATCACAAAGGAGTATGACCTTTTAATATTAGATGTAAATACCCCGAGTCTCGATGGTTTTACTCTCCTTGAAGAGCTTAATCAAGAAAAAATCAAAATTCCAGCTATCTATATTAGTGCATTAGTAGATATAGAAGATATCTCTAGAGGTTACGAACTTGGCGCGTATGACTATATTAAAAAGCCTTTTCATCTTAAAGAGCTTGGCATCAAGATAGAGAGATTAACAAAAACAGGGGTTGAGAGTGATCATAAGATAATTAGCAAAAATTATACCTACTCCACAAAAAACAAAACACTCTTTTTTAATAAAGAGCCTCAAAATCTCACAAAAAAACAGTCAGAAATTGTGGATATTATGGTGCGAAACATAGGTCTTATTGTAGACTTTGATAGCTTTCGTCAAAATGTTTGGGAGAATGACTCAATAGATAATCCAACCATAAGAGCCGAAATTAATAGACTCAAAAAAAGCCTCAAAGAGGACTTTATTATCAACATACGAGGGCTAGGGTATAAGATAGAAAAATTCTACTCAAAGTAGCTATTTTGCTACAAAAAGTAACATATTTTTGAGAGTAAATTTTGTGTAAAATTCATAACTGTTACTTTTTGTGGCACTCCTACATTTTTTAGACACTTTTTTGTAATCATTCCCTCTAATGCTATTTTATTGCTATTTACTCCCCTTAAAATCTATAATTATGTGTAAGGAGTTCTGCAGTGGATACAAAAACAGTGAATAGGATTAAAAGTAATCCCAAATTTCAAGAGCTTGTAACAAAAAGAAGTTCGTTTGGTATTAAACTAGCAATAGCAATACTCGTAATTTACTACTCATTTATTTTAGTCGTCGCATTCTATCCTGATGTCCTAGGCACACCTCTTGGTGATGGTGTGATGACAGTTGGCATTCCTGTGGGAATTGCTATTATTATCTCTGCTTTTATACTTACAGGCATGTATGTGCAAAGAGCCAATGGGGAGTTTGACGATCTCACCCAACAGATTAAAGACGATTTAAGAGAGAATCAATGAAAGGTTTTTTAACTTTACTGGCTATATCAACTACAACTCTTCTTGCAGCAGGCGGTGATGCTGGAGTTTCTGGGCAGAGAGAACTTAATATCTCTGCGGTCGTCATGTTTTTTATTTTTGTAATTGGTACTTTAGGCATTACTTATTGGGCGAGTCAACGGACAAAAACAGCTAAAGATTTTTACACAGCAGGTGGAGGCATAACAGGGTTTCAAAACGGTATGGCTATTGCCGGCGACTATATGTCGGCTGCTTCGTTTTTAGGGATTTCTGGTCTTGTCTATTTGCAAGGGTATGATGGGCTTATCTACTCTATTGGGTTTTTGGTTGGTTGGCCTGTAATTCTTTTTTTGATCGCAGAACAGTTGAGAAATCTTGGTAAATACACTTTTGCAGATGTTGCCTCATTTAGATTACAACAAAAACCAATTAGAATTTTAGCAGCCTTTGGTTCTATTGCTACAGTTTCTTTGTACTTAATTGCACAAATGGTTGGTTCAGGAAAGCTTATTCAAGTTCTTTTTGGTCTCCCTTATGAGTTTGCTGTTGTTTTGGTCGGGGCATTAATGATTGCCTATGTTGCCTTTGGGGGAATGCTAGCAACCACTTGGGTACAGATCATCAAAGCGATACTACTTCTATCAGGTGCAACCTTTATGGCAGTGGCTGTAATGGCTCACTATGGCTTCTCCCTAGAAGAGCTGTTCAAAGCCTCAACAGAAGTACACGCCAAGGGCATTGACATTATGTCTCCAGGTGGGCTAGTCTCTGATCCTATTTCAGCCATCTCCTTAGGTATTGCATTAATGCTTGGTACTGCGGGGCTTCCACATATTCTAATGCGGTTTTTCACAGTTGCCGATGCTAAAGAGGCAAGAAAATCTGTCTTTTTTGCAACAGGTTTTATTGGGTATTTCTATATTCTTACCTTTACAATTGGTTTTGGTGCTATTGTCTTAGTCCTTGGAAACCCTGAGTATATGGATGGAGATACGCTTTTTGGCGGTAATAATATGGCAGCCATTCATTTAGCACACGCTGTTGGTGGGGACCTCTTCTTAGGGTTTATCTCTGCTGTTGCTTTTGCAACTATTTTAGCCGTTGTCTCTGGACTTACTCTAGCTGGGGCAAGTGCCATTAGCCACGATCTCTACGCCAATGCTTTTGCTACTAAAAAGGTGGATGAAGCCAAAGAGATGAAGGTCTCAAGATACGCTACTTTTGGACTCGGTGTTGTAGCTATTATTTTGGGTATTGCATTTGAACAGCAAAATATCGCCTTTATGGTGGGGCTTGCCTTTGCTATTGCCGCTAGTGCTAACTTTCCTGTGCTTTTCCTATCGATGTACTGGAAAAAGCTTACAACAAGAGGCGCAGTGTATGGTGGGAGCCTTGGTTTAGCTACAGCAATTGTGTTGGTTATTTTAGGTCCAATTGTGTGGGTGGATATTTTAGGCAATGCGGAAGCTATTTTTCCATATAAATACCCTGCTCTTTTCTCTGTTGGTACCTCTTTTATTGGTATTTGGTTTTTCTCCATCACCGATACAAGTGAAAGTGCGAAAAAAGAGATTGAAGCTTTTGAGGCTCAAGATATAAGAATGCAAACAGGTGTCGGCG
>JAABTA010000030.1 GCA_011390075.1 Helicobacteraceae bacterium
ATTGATACCTTGTTGCCACCAAAACAAAAAGGCAAAGAGAAAAATCAAAATTCCAATGTACAAATTACAACTCTAGATGGGCTCAAAGTCTTTGTAGGCAGCAACGAAAGAGGCAATATTGCAGTGCTGAAAGAGGCAAAGGCTGATGACTTGTGGTTTCATATTAAAGATATTCCATCATCTCATCTTATTGTAAGAACAGACAAGAAAAAGCTTACAGAGGAGACTATAAATAAAGCCGCAAAGCTTTGTGTTATGTATTCAACTAATAAAAAAGATAAGTTTTTAGTCGATTATACCCAAAGAAGGTATGTCAGGACACAAACAAAAGCCAATGTTTTATACACAAATTATAAGACGGTGCATGTAGATTTTTAAGGAAATGCAATGCCAGTTTCATCCGTTGGAAATGTGATATATACAAATCAAGGAACCCCAGCAGCTTCGCAAGTACAGCAAAACCAGCAGCAGAGGCTAGATTTTCAAAACAACCTCGCAGCAGAGTTTTATAAAGATGAAAAAGACAAAATAGAAGAGACTAACCCAGTTGAGAAAAACCATCAAGTAGACCCAGACAGAGAGCACCAAAAACACGAAAAAGATGAAGAGGAAAAAGAGCAAGACGAGATCAAAAATAAACGCAATGAAGATGAACCACCAGAAGAACCTCCACCTAATAGAGTAAGACTTTTGGATGTTAAGGGATAGTTTTTAGGGATGTCTCTAATTTGGTATAATCAGCAAAAAAGAAGAGAGGGCATAGGTGAAAACAATAACTTTAAGAGTGGATGATAACTTAATTTTGCAAACAGTAGAGCATCTCAAAGAATTGTTTGCTAAAGATAAAAGTGGAAATTTTTCTTATGTTAATGATTTAGGTGAAGTGATAGAGGTTATTGGTGGTGTTGAATATATCCTACCAACACAAGAAGATTTAGTGATTTTGCAAGATCCTGTAAATAAACAAGATTCAACATCCCTAGAAGATCTCAAAAAAGAGCTATGTATCGACTAATATTTTCAAAAAAAGCCAAAAAATTTATCTTCAAAAGAGAGAAAAAAGAGCAAAGAAAAATTATTGAGATCTTTGAAATATTGCAAAATGACCCCTAGAAGAGCTCTTTATCTATGTTAAAGATGGTGGTAAAAGAGGTGATATCTATTAGTTACAAAGCTTTAAAGCCTTTTTCACTAAGCTAGAGATGGGATAGGAGCTTATGGCGCTAAGATCTGCCCAGATAACCTCTTTGTTGTACTCACTCATTGCAAAAAGCTGTACTTTTAAGCGATATTTTGTGTAGCTATGTTTAAACTCTGCTAAAAAGTTCTCCTCTATAGGCTCAGTAATCGGGAGTTCGAGCATTCCTTGATACATATTGCCTTCTGCTTGGGTCAGGGCGATGTGATTGTTTTTGATCCAGACTCCATAAAAAAGCTCTAAAGATTCATAGGTTTTTTTGACTGTTTTGGTGTAGCTTTGGGGATCTGTTTTGCCTTGGCATACAGTCTCTAAGGGGCAAATGCAGCATTGCGGGTTTTTAGGAGTGCAGACTAAAGAGCCCAAATCCATCAGGGCTAAGTTGTGCTCTTTGCTAGATGCAAGGTTTAAAAACTCCTCCGCTTTTTTCCAAATTTCACGCTCTTTTGGACTCTCTAATGCAAACACTCTTTTGATAACTCTAGCAATATTGGTATCGACTACAGGAATACTCTGTTGGAGCCCAAAACTACAAATGGCGCTGGCTGTGTATCTGCCTATCCCAGGTAGGCTCGTCAGCTCTTTTTGTGTATGGGGTAAAACTCCACCACAAATATTGGCGCTTTTATAAAGATTTCTGGCCCTACGGTAATATCCAAGCCCACTCCAGAGGGCTAAGATCTCCTCCTCTTGGGCACTAGCTAAGTCTTTTAATGTTGGAAATTCTCTTAAGAACTGTGGATAAAATTTCTCTTGTACGCGATTTGCCTGTGTTTGCTGAAGCATAATCTCACTGAGGTAGATATGGTAGAGATTGTCTGTATTTCTCCATAAAAGATCGTGTCTGCCATGTGATTGATACCAGCTAAGAAGTTTTTTTTGGGGAGGTGTCATTAGATCTCTTTAGAGGAGCGCGCGGCTCCTCTAAAATTGGCTATTCAACTTCAGCGTCGATGACATCATCGTCATCTTTTTTCTTCTTGCCTGCAGCACCTGTGGCACCTGCTGCGCCTTGTTGTTCACCTTGCTGCTTTTGATACATAGCCTCTGCTAGTTTGTGACTAGCTTCTGTGAGAGCTTTTACCTTCTCATCAATTTGCTCTTTTGAAGCATTATCATCTTTGAGCGTATCTTCTAGGTCTTTAATGGCGTTTTCAATTTTGCCTCTATCTTCATCGCTTACAGAGTCTTTGTTCTCTTCTAATGTTTTTTGTGTTTGATAGACTAAAGATTCTGCTTGGTTTCTAGCTTCGATAACCTCTTTTTTCTTTTTGTCTTCCTCTTTGTGTGCTTCTGCTTCTTGCACCATTTTGTTAATTTCATCTTCGTCAAGACCAGAACTTCCACTAATTGTAATGCTGTTCTCTTTCCCTGTTGCTTTATCTTTTGCGCTCACATTTAAGATACCATTGGCATCAATATCCAGTGTAACTTCAATTTGAGGTGTTCCTCTTGGCGCAGCTGGAATATCACCAAGTTCAAACATACCAAGAGATTTATTATCTTTTGCAAACTCTCTCTCCCCTTGGAGCACATGAATTGTTACCGCCGGTTGGTTGTCTTCGGCTGTACTAAAAGTTTGAGATTTTTTAACAGGAATCGTTGTCCCTTTCTCAATCTGTTTAGTCATAACACCGCCGAGTGTTTCAATACCAAGGCTTAGTGGAGTAACATCAAGCAGAAGAACATCTTTGACATCCCCTCGTAAAACACCCCCTTGAATGGCTGCACCTTTTGCCACAACTTCGTCTGGGTTGACTCCCTTGTGCAGATCTTTTCCAAAGTACTCTTTGACAACTTGTTGCACTTTTGGAATTCTAGTAGAACCACCAACCATAACAATCTCTTTAATATCAGAGTTAGAGAGTCCAGCCTCTTTCATGGCAACTTCGATGTGTTGGATAGTCTCTTTTACTAAATCATCTGTCATAGACTCAAATTTTGCTCTTGTAAGCTTTCTTACAAGGTGCTTTGGTCCACTGGCGTCTGCTGTAATAAATGGCAAGTTAATCTCTGTCTCTTCTGCGGAACTCAGCTCTTTTTTTGCACTCTCAGATGCCTCTTTGAGTCTTTGAAGAGCCATTTTATCAGCTTTTAGATCAATACCGTTTTCTGTTTTGAACTCATCAGCTAACCAATCAATCACTCTATTATCAAAGTCATCACCACCTAAAAAGGCGTTACCATCTGTTGAGAGTACCTCAAATACACCATCACCCACATCAAGTACAGTGACATCGAATGTACCACCACCAAGGTCATAGACTAAGATCTTTTCGGCATTTGCTTTGTCAAGACCATAGGCAAGTGAGGCTGCTGTTGGTTCGTTGATAATTCTTAATACATTAAGCCCAGCAATAACACCAGCCTCTTTTGTTGCTTTTCTCTGTGCATCGTTAAAGTATGCTGGCACTGTGATAACAGCGTCTGTTACTTCTCCACCTAGATAATCTTCCGCGTCACTTTTGAGTTTCATTAAGATCTTTGCAGAGATCTCTTGTGGTGTATAAGTTTTGCCATCAATCTCAATAGCACATGCACCATTTTTATCAACAATGTCGTAAGGCAGTTTTGTTTTTGCCTCTTTAGCGTTGTCTTCACTGCTCATTAAACCCATAATTCTTTTAATAGAGTAGATTGTGTTTTGCGGATTTGTAATAGCTTGTCTTTTGGCTGTTTCACCAACTAATACATCCCCTTTGTCTGTGTAAGCAACAATGGATGGGGTTGTATTTTTCCCCTCTTTGTTATTTACAATTTTTGCTTCACCAGCCTCGTAAACTGCCATACATGAATTTGTTGTACCTAAATCTATACCAATTACTTTACCCATTATATATCTCCTTTTTTATTATTAATTATTATTTACAAATGCTGACCATAGTTGGTCTAAGCACTCTTGATTTGCAAGTGTATCCCTTTTGTAGCACCTGAACTATATCTTTCTCTTCATGGTCTTCTGAGTCCACTTGCATAACTGCTTCGTGTACATTTGGATCAAAACCCTCTTGGGTATCAATCTCTATGACTCCATGCTTCTCAAAAGCTCTCAGAAGATTGTCTCTCGTGAGTTCAACACCTTCTTTGAGTTTATCAAAAGCTTCTGCTTCATCAATTTGCAAAGCCATATCCAAACTATCAAGGACACTTAAAAGATCTTTAGCAAAGCTCTCATTGGCAAAGTCAATTGCCATGGATTTCTCTTTTTCTAATCTTCTTTTAATATTTTCAAAATCAGCATGAACTCTTAAAAACTTATCCTCTGCTTCTTTGAGCTTTTCTTCGCAAGTAGGCTCTGAATTTTCATCAACTTCTGCCTCTATCTCTTGCGTTTGTGAGGACTCTTCTTGCTCCTCTGTGCTACGCTCTTCATTATCTTTTGTAGCTATTTCGTCTTGTTGGTTCTGCGGATCTTCGTGTGTGGTTTTGTTCTCTTTTTTTGCCAACTTCGACTCCTTTATATTGAATTTAAAAATCTATTAAAATCTCGAGACATATGCCCCAAAATTAAAATGGATATGGGAATTTCTCCTAGAAAACCACACTTTTTAATAATCATGTGATCTTTTGGTGCAAAATGTTCAAAATAGATCCCATCATCTAATTTGTTAATCACCTCTCCTGTAAAAAACTCATTAAAGTGCTTTTCGCTCCACACTGAGTTCTCTTTTGAGATAGAGATTAACTCCTCTATATTATAGGTTGTGACTCTGTTTCTTAAAAGGTCATTGAGTTTTTTTGTGAGCTTATCTACTCTATTATCCGACGAGATCTTAAGCAGATCCACAATGTCATAACCACTAAATTGGGTCAAAAACGCCTGAAGCAATCTGTCGTGCTTAAAGGCTGTCTCCCCATCTTCGAAATTAAGAAGAAGAAACTGATCTTCAACATTGTAAACATTGAGCAATCTATTGCTCTCCTCGACTCTGACAATTGAGTAGGTTCCAAAAAACTTTGAACCATCTAAGAGTGAACGCTTGTCACTAATTGCAATAGCACCACTTTGATGTAACTGAGTGTTCCAAAACTCTTTAAATGCCATGGATGTAGGAATTCTTCCACTGCTTGAGTGGAGCTGATCAAGATACCCCTCAGAAACAAGCTTTTTAAAGTAGTTTCGTATGGTTGCTGGCGATACATTGAGATCGAGCGACTCTTTTAGCTCTTTAGAACCAATAGGCTCTGGCGTCTCAATGTAGTGAATGACAACATTTTTTAGAATCAATTCCTGCAAAATTTTGTTACCCAAAATTCTCCTTTTAGCACTCAATGAGTTTATGTGCTAATGGAAGTATACAACTTTAGTCTTAGCATGTCAAGTTAAATAAACTCAATCTTTATTCTTAAAAACCACTGAAATTCAGCTACTTTTAAGAAATTGTAGGTATTATTTCAGTTTTAAAAGCGAAAGGGCTGAAATTACAATGAGTAAATTAACAAAAAGCATTCATTCTAAAGATGTAGAGAGAGAGTGGGTTGTTGTAGATGCCGAAGGTAAAACTTTTGGTAGACTAATAACAGAGATTGCATCCTTACTAAGAGGAAAGCACAAACCATATTTTACCCCAAATGTAGATTGTGGTGATTATGTTGTCGTGATTAATGCCTCTAAAGCAGCACTCTATAAAGCTGCAAGAGAGGGAGAAAAAATGTATCACAGACACACTGGATATTTCGGGGGTGTTAAAAGCGAAAAGTTTTCAGAGCTTAAAGAGGGCAATCCTGAAAAACTGTTCAAATTAGCAACAAGAGGTATGCTTCCTAAGAATAAACTAGGAAAAGAGATGCTTAAAAAGTTAAAAGTATATGCAGGTAGTGAGCATCCACATACTGCACAAGTAAAGGCTTAATGAATGAGTAAAGTATATGCAACAGGTAGAAGAAAGAGTTCTATTGCAAAAGTGTGGCTAAAGCCAGGTACTGGAAAAGTAATTGTAGATGGTGTCAATCTTGACACATGGCTTGGGGGACACGAAGCCATTAAAATGAGAGTGATGCAACCACTCAGACTCACAAAACAAGAGACAGCGGTCGATATCGAAGCGAAAACAGTGGGTGGTGGCTATTCTGGTCAAGCAGATGCGCTACGACACGGAATCTCAAGAGCACTTTGTAAATTCGAAGCTAACTTTAGAAGTATTTTAAAACCTCATGGACTCCTCACAAGAGATGCGAGAGTTGTTGAGAGAAAAAAATATGGAAAGAGAAAAGCGAGAAGAAGTCCTCAGTTCTCAAAAAGATAGAAAATTTTATGGCAAAATTCAATTTTGCTCGCCTTTCGGAATGTTTTCCGAAAGGCTCTTTGTTTAAAGAGTGTAAAAGCTGGCGTTTTGCCCTTGTATTTATAGCATTAACAGCAACTCTCTTCTCCTCAACACTTAATTTATCAATATCAGGAAGCATTGGAAGGCTTAATCCGCTTTTGGCAACAGACTCAACCTCTAGTGAGATCTCAGGAAGACTTTTTGAAGGATTACTCAAATATGACAAACATGGAAATATCGTTGGTAATTTTGCAAAAAGTTTCTATTTTGAAACACCCACAACCCTTATAATAGAGATAGAAAAGGGGCACACTTGGCACGACGGTGTAGAGATTACCGCTGAGGATGCCGTGTTTACATACAAAAGCGCCATGAGTCCAAAGATCTTTACTCCCTACTCCTCTAGCTTTAGAGTGGTAGAAGATGTGGAAAAGCTCTCAAAATATAGACTCAAAGTAACCTATACAAAACCATACTTTAAAGCCCTAGAGGTGTGGCTTATGTCCCTTATTCCTAAGCACATACTCCAAGATGAGCAAGATCTTATGAATAGCGATTTTAACTCCAATCCCTTAGGTAATAGCCCCTATATTATGAGTGAATATACATATGGTCAAGATATAGAACTCAAAGCCTACGGTGACTACAAACCCTATCCTGCAAAAATTAAGCGGGTAGTTTTAAAAAATGTCTCTGATGAATCTACAAAATTTTTAATGCTCAAATCCCATCAACTTGATATTGAGGGGCTCACAGCTATGCAGGTAGATAGACAAATTGATGATAGCTTTAAGCAGTCCTACACTATTGTTGAGATACCTAGTAAAAGCTACACCTACTTAGGCTTTAATCTCAATAAAAAAAAGTTTCAAGACAAACGGGTAAGAGAGGCGCTCTCTTTGGCAATTAATAGGGAAGAGCTTGTAGATATTCTTTTCTTTGGTCATGGAAAAGTGGCTAAAGGACCCTTTTTAGAAGGGGGGATTGGGTTTAATAAGAGTGTGCCAACGCCTACCCAAGATCTCACAAGAGCCCAAGGGCTTTTAGAAAGTGCAGGGTATGGCAAAGAGAATCCTTTAGCGTTTGAGATCTCTACAAACTCCAACAGTGACATTCGTGTCTACGCTGCACAGATCTTACAGCATCAGCTTAGAAAGATAGGGGTGCAAGCGAGCATAAGAGTGACAGAGTGGCAAGCCTTTTTGAACAAAGTTGTCCATAGCAGAGATTTTGACACCGCGCTTCTAGGCTGGAGCACCCCTTTAATGCCAGATCCCTACAATCTCTGGCACAGTGACTCGACAAGAAAGGGCGGATTTAACTATATTCATTATCAAAATAAACAGGTAGATAGATTGATTAAAGAGGCAGAATCAACAATAGATAGAGAAAAACTTGATAAAAAATTTCAAGAGATCTACAAACTTATTGTAGAGGATATCCCCTATCTCTTTTTATATGTACCCAACTCTATTACGGCT
>JAABTA010000002.1 GCA_011390075.1 Helicobacteraceae bacterium
ACCCAAATCCTACGCAGGAGTACCTCAACTATCTTGACAATCAAGTGTTGATTGTTGCACAAGGTAGAGTCAAAGATCTTAATGCCTTAACCATGGCTCTCGCTTTGGGCTACACCTTTTATGATAACTACTATGTCTATGGAGGTCTTGGCGCTCTGTTTCCTCCTCTTGTAAAAAATTGTACACTACGCACCAAGGAGAGGGTGCTTGGTGTTCAAAAGAGTGGAGCGCACTTTTTGGTTTATACCACAAAAAAGTGCTACAAAGGCATAAAAGTCATTGTCAATACCACCATTTTTGATACCGATTTTTTAACGGATAAAAAACTGCTCCAGTACTATAAAAAGAAAAGAGTGTTTCAGCCAATACAGGGCGCATGTGTAATTCATGCAGGGATACGACTTAAAGATAATTTTGCTTCCCACTACCAAGTTATTGAGCAAGAGAAATTTCCCTACACCATCTCCAACTCGATGTTTGTCTCTTTTGCCGATCTAAAAGATAAACAAGTGAGTAAAGATGGGGTCTATCCTGTGACAATATCTATCCACACACTGATAACCATGTGGCAATTAGAGTGCAAAGAGGAGTATGAGAAGAGAAAAAGGGTGCTTAAAGAGGCACTGCTAGACTCTTTGTGTAGCAACCTAGAGATAGAACAAGAAGCTATTGTCTTTGCAGATATCGGCACCCCACTCACCTTTAAGCGGTTCGCAGGAAGATACTCAGCAGGGGGCATTCCTACAACCCAGAAAAACCTAAAACTGAGCTACCCAACTTTTGCAACACCTGTAGAGGGGTTCTATCATGTTGGCGACACTGTCTTTGCAGGGCAGGGTTGGCCAGGTGTGGCTTTGGGGGTAAAAAATTTATTAAAGGGTATTGGTGAGTAGCTATCAAGTAGATGTCAGCAAAAAAGAGTGGCTTTTTATTATTGCTATTGGCACACTTTTTGGCTATTTTTTTGGCATTTTTACCACCTATGTGCTCCAAGCAGAAGTTGATTTTTCTGTTGCTTTTGTAGGGGGTGTTATTGGGCTATGTATCACTGTTTTGGCAGCTGGGATTATTCCTATTTTAAACAGTGTAGTTATTCCAAACAAGGGGTTTGTCCTCAGCCATATTTTAGGGGCTAGTTTCTCTTTTTTGAGTGGATTTTTGGGGTTTTTAGGAGGATATACTTTTTTACGCATCTGCTGCGATGAGCGGATTGAGTTTATTAAAGAGCCTTTGATTGTCGCTATAGCTGTGGGGGTTTTGTCCTATTTATTTGGGGTGATTTTGTACTTTTTTCACTTTCACAAAGCAAAACAGCAAAAACTTGAGACAGTTTTGGCAAAAGAGCGGGTAAATACTTTAGAATCCCAGCTTAATCCTCACTTTGTTCATAATACCCTAAATGTATTAGCAGAGCTTGTTCATTATGATGCCAAGAGGGCAGAGAAGGGCATTTTGCTGCTTTCGAAACTTCTAAGAACGATTGTTGATGAAAAGGCAGAGATCTCTGTAGCCAAAGAGCTCCAGTACATAGAGCGATACATTGAGATTGTCTCATTACAACACTCAGATCTTATTGAGGTTGCAATTGATGCAAAACAAGATCTGAGTGTTCGTATCCCAAAATTTTCTATACAACTGCTTGTTGAGAATGCGATTAAATATGGCTTTGTAGCCAAAAAGTTTACTATAGAGATCTCTGTTGAAAAAAAGGCAGATAGAGTGTTTGTAACGGTATCTAATAGAGGGAACGAAATAAAAGATCTCAAATTTGGTGTAGGGCTTTATAACCTGCAATCAAGAGTGCAACTTCTTTGTAAAGAGAATACCGTAGCCTATAGACATGAGAATGGAAAAAATAGTTTTATAATTACTCTAAAGGAAAAATCTTGAATATATTAATTGTTGATGATGTGGAACTGGCAAGAGAGAGGCTAGGAAGAATCCTTGGTTATTTGGGTAAAAGTGATCTTTTTTTTGCACAAGATGCCAAGAGTGCTAGGGAGTATCTTCTTAATGAGAAGATAGATGTGGCATTTTTAGATATAGAGATGCCAGGGGAGAGTGGACTAGAGTTAGCTGACTTTATCAGAGAAAAAACCGAGAGCTTTATTGTCTTTGCCACCGCTTATGAGCAATACGCCTTAGATGCTTTTGCTAAAGATGGCATTGGCTATCTGCTTAAGCCTTTTTCCGAAGAGGATGTTTTGGGGGTTTTAGAAAAAATAGAGCAATTTGCTCCCAAGGCAAGGGGTGTCAAAAAGATCTTAGGCAAACTAGGAAATAAGATCTTTTTGATTGATATAGAAGAGATTCTCTATATTGATGCTGATCTAAATGAGGTAATTGTACGGACACAAGAGAGTAGTTACTATGTGCGTATGAAACTCTCACAAATTGAGAAATATCTTCCTAGTCACTTTTTAAAAGTTCATAGATCCCATATTGTTAATATTGACGCAATTAAATCTTTGGAATCTATTGAACAGAGCAAATATATTATTAGCTTTAAGGGGATAAGAGATGAAATAACTTCATCAAAAGATGGAGCAAAAAGATTGCGGGAGTTTTTGGAGAAGTAGTTGATTTAAAGAAGTTTTGAGCCCTCTAAAAGTTTATGTTGTAGCAATCCATATCTTTTCTATCAAGAGTGAGTGGGTAAAATAAGAGTTTTAAAATTGATAGCATGAAAAAGAGATAGTAGAAATAAAATAGCTAGGAAAATGAATGGATCATAATTTATTACAAATAGATAATCTGTATTTAGACAACTATAGATGTTTTAAAAAGTTTTCGATTGACTTCCATGAACAACTTACTGTTCTTGTGGCCACAAATGGCAAAGGTAAGACGGCTATCTTAGATGCTATTGCCATAGCTTTTGGAAGTTTTGTGAATAGTACAGGTATTGCAAAAGGTGCTGTTTTTCATAGAAACGATGCAAAAAGAGCAAAAGTAAGAAAGACAGACTCTAATGAAATGGAAGAGATGTATCCAATTCAACTTAAAGCAAAAGGAGTTATTAATAATTTTTCTACAGAGTGGTTCAGAGAATTTAGACATCAAAAATCTGCTACAACAACAAAAGATACTAAAGATTTAATTGATTTTGGACATCAAATTAGAGCTAAAGTAGCCCATGGAGCAGAAGAGATACTGCCTATAATTTCTTATTATGGAACAGGTCGTCTTTGGGGACTTAAAAAGGTTACATCTAATAAGAAAAAACATGAAACAAGTAGACTGAGTGGCTATATTGATTGTTTAGATCCACTTTCTAGTTTTAAGGCTTTTGAATCTTGGTATGAATATATTTGTAAAGCAGAGTTTGAAATCAAAATGGAAGCAATAGAACGAGACTCTCTTCATCTACCGTTTAATGAGTTTACAATAATGAGAAAATCTCTGCAAAAAGCTGTTAATAGTGTTCTAAAAACAACAGGTTGGAGCAATGTTATCTACAAGCAAAAAGCTAAATCAATGGTAGCAATCCATGAAGATTTAGGAGAGCTTTCGATAACTCAACTCAGTGATGGCATAAGAAATATGGTTGGACTAGTTGCAGATATTGCATACAGAGCTATCAAACTTAATTCCCATCTTAATAATGCACCAGAAGAAACTCCAGGAATCATTTTAATAGACGAAGTGGATATGCACCTGCACCCAAAATGGCAACAAACTGTTTTAACAGATCTCACCAATGCTTTTCCAAAAATGCAATTTATTGTCACTACACACAGTCCTCAGGTTCTTTCTACTGTAAAAAAAGAGCAAATAAGACTTTTAGATGGCAATGAGGTAATGATTCCACCATCTCATAGTTTTGGAGAGGAGAGTTCACTTCTTTTATCGCAAATTATGGGAGTGTCTCCACTTCCACCTTTGGAAATTGTTGATAAGAGAAAAGAGTACCAAAGATTAGTGGAAGACAGAGAATATGAAACAGCTAAAGCAAAAGAACTAAGAAAAAAACTTATTGCCAATTATGGAGAAACTAGTGAGTTTATGATTCAGCTAGATATGCTTATTAAAAGATTTGAAGCACTTAAAAAAGTTGGTAAGTAATGAGAAAACTTTCAAGACCAATAGAGTTACCAGAATTAACAGTAGCAAGAAAAAAATATGCGCAAATCAATTCACCAGAAGAAGCATGGAGTAGATTTGGTGATAATGGGAATAGAGAAAAGGTAAGAAAACAGCTTGAGAGCACACAGAATAACTTATGTGCTTACTGTGAGAATAGTTTAGGAAAAGCTGGGCACATAGACCATTTTAAACCAAAATCTTTAGATAGAAAAGTAACATTTGATTGGGAAAATCTCATTGTTTCTTGTTGTGAGAGAAACTCATGTGGTGAAAAAAAAGGTGAATATTATCGATCTTATTGGGTCAATCCATATTTAAAAGATCCCTCTGGACTATTTAGATTTTATGCAAATGGCCAAATAAAAGGAAGAACTCCTGATGCTCAAAGCATTATTGAAGATTTTGGTTTAGATTGTCCAAGATTAGAAGAGAAAAGAAGAACTATCTTATCAACATATCAAAATGTATTGTTATCTATTGTTGATGATCCTGAAGTTATTGAGTATTATTTACAAGAAACAATAGAGATTTTTCCAACTGCACATGAGCAGACTATAAAAAATTTACTGCAATAAAGATTAACCAACAAAAAAACTATACAAAACTACCCACATTCTTTGTAGACTCATAGAAAGGTTGACAATGAAAACAATTTTGAGTATTGCTGGTTCTGATAGTTTTGGGGGAGCTGGTATTCAAGCAGATATTAAAACAGCAGAGGCGCATGGGGTGTACTCTGCCACTGTACTCACAGCTGTTACAGCGCAAAATACTTTAGGGGTGAGCAAGGTGGTGCCTATGAGTACAGACTTTATTAAAGAGCAGTTTTTGCAAGTGAGCCAAGATCTAAAAGTTGATGCTATGAAGATTGGAATGTTAGGGACACAAGAGAGTATTGAGTGTGTCAAGGCTCTTGTAAAAGATTTTGCGTGTCCTATTGTGCTTGATCCTGTGGCGGTGAGTAGGGCAGGAGCCAAGCTGTTAGATGACAGCGCTATTGACGCTTTACAATCTTTTTTTCCTTTAGTCACTGTGATTACTCCAAATAGATATGAGACAGAGCTGTTTTTTTCTATTCACAATTTTTCTGAGACTACCTTGAGATCGATTGGTTCAAAAGAGTATTTAATAGCTGTAAAAAATATTGCTTTTAAAAGTGAGCAAAGTATTGATGTTTTAGTTGATAACGATAGACTTACACATTTTGAAACACCAATGGCTCATAGAGACAACACCCACGGAACGGGGTGTAGCTTTTCTACTGCTATTGCTTGTAATTTAGCACTAGGAAAGCCTATAGAAGAGTCCATAAGTGAAGCAAAAAATTATATTAAAAGTGCCATTGAGAACGCCCCTAATTTTGGGAAGGGTAATGGTCCGATCAGGCACGGCAAAGGTTTAAAATGAGAGGACTATACGCAATTACAGATTCTAAGCTCACTCCCTATCACGGAGTAGTAGAGTTTGTGAAAGATGCTTTAAGAGGGGGAGCTAGAACCATTCAGTTAAGAGATAAAGATCTGAGTGATTTTGAGATCTATCCCTATGCACTGGATCTAAGGCATATTTGTCACATCTTTGGAGCAAAACTGATTATTAACGATAGGGTGGAACTTGCTAAAACTGTTCGAGCCGATGGGGTGCATGTGGGCAAAGATGATGTGGATGTTGCCAAAATTAAACAGGAGTTTGATGGGATTGTAGGTGTCTCTTGTTATGGAGACATACAAAGAGCCAAGGCGATGGAGGCAAAAGGGGCTGATTATGTAGCATTTGGAAGTTTTTTTCCTTCACCGACCAAGCCCCATGCCGCTGTTGTTGATAAAGATGTGATAACACAAGCAAAACAAGAGCTCAAAGTGCCTGTGTGTGTCATTGGGGGCATCACTGCAGAAAATGCCAAAGAACTTGTTGACAAAGGCGCAGATCTTGTCTCTGTTATTAGTGATTTGTGGTTGGCCCCTCATGTAGAAGCAAGGGCGAGAGAGTACAGTAAACTTTGGATCTCATAATTTATCTATTCTTTAGGTTTATTGGTATAATCTATGTATATCAATAAACCAAAGGAGCTGGTATGAGAAAAGTAGTCAAACTACTATTGCCACTATTAGCAATTATGCTTTTAGCTGGTTGTTCAAATTCCCCAATGCCTGGGAGTGATGATAAGGCAAATAAAGTCTTAGGAAAACTAAAGGCAAATAATCTACAAGAGGTGGATTACGACTATGTGTTGTCAAAACTAGGCAACGGCACAAGAGGTGCGGCACAAGCACTTATTTTAGATGCAAGACCGCTTAAAAAGTATCAAGCTGGGCATATTCCTACAGCAAGATTTCTTCCTGATAATAAATATGAGGAGTATAAATCTGTTCTAGATGGTGTTGCTAAAGATGCAGAGATTATCACTTACTGCGAAGGGTATGAGTGTGGTAAGAGCGTTAATTTAGCAGTGCTACTTAAAAAAGATGGTTTTACAAATATAAAAGTGTACTGGGCTGGTTTTCCTGAATGGGAAGAGCACAATTACTATGAGATCTCTGATGTTTTGGCAATGTCAAAATTTTCTAAAGATGCAGCACTTTTTATTGACGCAAGACCTTCAAAAGTTTATAGAGGTGGTACTATCTTAGGGGCAATTAATATTCCAGATACAAAATTTGAGAGCTACAAAGGCAGACTTCCAATGGATAAAACCCAAGAAGTTGTTGTTTTTTGTGGTGGATATAAATGTGAGAAGTCTCATGTGGTTGCAGAGCATATGTGGGATATGGGATATACCCATGTCTATGTCCTTGCTTCTGGATACCCGGCCTGGAAAAAAGAGGGCTACCCAACAACAGGGGCTCCTGTGATGGCAAAAAAAGAGGATACGCCAAAAAGAGTCAATGAGAGCGGATTTTTAAAGTTTGGTGTTGATGAGGGAAGTGTTGATGGAGAGTGGTTTAAAGAGCTTATCAATACAGATAGCGTTCCTAGTAGCGTTGCTATTATTGATGTTAGAAGTAAAGAGGAGTTTGCTAAAGGCCACTTTAAGGGAGCTATTAATATCCCAGCAGATACTGATCCCAAAGAGTTTGAAGCACAAATTCCACAAGGCAAAGAGATTGTGATTCATTGTTCCACAGGTGCAAGAGCTATGGATGCATGGTCTATGTTTAAAGATACACTAGGCTACTCAAAAGAGCAGATGGATAAAATTCTCTATTTTGATGCAGTGATTGATTGCAGTGGCGTTGGAGAGTGTGATATAGAGGTGAATGAACCACTAGGATTTTAGATATAAGGGGCATTTGCCCCTTATTCAAGGAGTGAAATGCGCAATATACTCAACGAAAATAGTATTACCAAATTTACCACAATTATTCCCCCGCTTACCATTATCCTCATAACCATTCTTATAACAATGCTCATCATCAACGACAAGCACAAAGAGCTTGAAGATGAGAGTAAATATATTAGAGCTACTTTTATAGAACAGAAAAAAAGCATCTTAAAAGATGAAATTCAAAAAGTTAAAAAGTATATTGAGTTTCGTAAAGATCTTTTAGGAGACACAAGTTTAGAGGAGATAAAAAAAAGTATTCTAGATTATACAAAGATTGTGCTCTCACAAGATTCTGGCTATGTGTTTGTTTTTGATAGCCAAGGGAATGTGCTTTCTCATCCAACTTTTGAGACAGGAGAGAATATTTGGGAGCTAGAGGATAAAACAGGACTCAAGCTCATACAGCGTATTATCCAGCGGGCAACTGAAAAAAAAGAGGGGGGCTATACAGAGTATTTTTGGAGAAAGCTAGGAAGCACCGAGTTGGATAAAAAAACGACTTTCTCATTCTATATAGAGGAGTGGGACTGGGTGGTGGCAATGGGTGCGTATATGGATGATATTGAGAATGACATTGCCATGAAAAAGCTAGAGGCCAAAAATAGAATCAATCAAAATATTAATAAAATTATTCTTATTGCAGTATCTGTCACCATTATTACAATAGTTTTATCAATATTTTTTGCAAGAGTCACCAACTCTATTTTTAGAAACTACAAAGAAAAAGTACAAATAAAAGAGAAAAAGCTTAAAGAGCTCAACGCAAATTTAGAGTTTCTTATCCAAGGAGAGACAAAAAAAAGAGTAGAAAAAGAGCGAGAGCTCAAAGCCCAGCATAAAGACGATCTTACCAATCTTGCTAATCGGACAAAGCTCATGGCTGATATAGAAAACAGTAGTGAACCAAAACTAGCTATATTAAATATTGATAATTTTACAGATATTAATAACTACTATGGGCATAAGGTAGGGTATGAGATCTTAAAAGAGATTGGTATATTAGTGAGTGAAAAGCTAGAGGGCGAAGAGCATATAAAACTTTATAAACTCTTTAATGACGAGTTTGCCCTTTTGTGCCAAGATAACGAATACTCAAGAGATGATTTTGTACTTATTGCAAGGGATATTAAAAAAATAGTCGAGGAGAGTAGTTTTTGCATCCAAGAGAACTGCTTTAAACTGACAATCACAGAGGGGATAGCTTTTTCTAAAAAAGATCTCTATATCCATGCAGATAGAGCTTTGCATTTTGCAAAAAAGCTTCAGAAAAACTATGAGATCTATGATAAAAACTCCAATCTTGTAGATATTTATAAAAAAAATATCAATACAACACAGATGATAAAAGATGCTATTTCAGATGAGAGAGTGATCTTGCACAAGCAACTTGTTATGCACAATGTAAGTGAAAATAAAAATAGGTATGAGTCATTAGTGCGACTTGTGACAGAGGAGCAAGAGCTTCTCAATCCAGCACAGTTTTTAGAGATTGCCAAGCGTGCGAAACTGTATGAGGGGATTACAAAAACTGTTCTTGAGCGATCCTTTAACTACTATAAAAATAGAAGCGAATATTTTAGTGTGAATCTCTGTGTTGAAGATATTGTCAACAAAGAGACTAGCTCCTATATTTTTAGGAGATTAGAAGATAGCAGGCTCAGAGGGCGGGTGACCTTTGAGATCTCTCCTCATGTTTTTACTACCAATGAAAAAGAGGTAAAGGAGTTTATCCAGCAGGTAAAATACTCCAGTTCTAAAGTGGCTTTAGATGATTTTGGTTTGGAGTGTTCTCATTTTGATACGCTTTTACAAGCGCCAGTTGATTATGTGAAAATAGATGGCAAACTCATAGAGGAACTTCCTCATAATAGGAGCTACAAAGAGATAGTGGCAACAATTGTAGCCATTACTCAAGAGAAAAAAGTGGACACGGTTGCTAAATATGTCCACTCCCAAGAGGTCTTAGACGCCGTTAAGGAGTTGGGTATCAACTACTCCCAAGGTTTTTTTATTGAAAAGCCAAGAGATCTAAGCACCTAAATAGGCCTCTTTGACCCTCTCATCATCTAAGAGATCTGCAGATTTTCCACTTATGACAACTTTGCCATTTTCTAATACATAGGCTCTATCAGATGATTTAAGAGCTAAAAATGCGTTCTGTTCCACAACAAAAATAGTGGTGCCCAGATCTCGCAACTCTTTGATGACGGAGAAGATCTCTTCTACGATAATAGGAGCTAGCCCCATACTTGGCTCATCTAATAAAAGCAGTTTTGGGCGGATCATCAGCGCTCTGCCAACAGCAACCATCTGCTGTTGTCCGCCAGAGAGAGTTCCAGCATACTCATCTTTTTTCTCTTGTAAGATAGGAAATTTATTGTAGATAAACTCTAGGTCTTTCTCTATCTCATTATCATTTCTTGTATACGCACCCAGCCGTAAATTCTGCTCAACGCTTAGGATGGGAAAAAGGCCTCTTCCCTCTGGAACTTGGGCAATTTTTGCTCTGACTCTATAGTCTGATTCTGTTTGGCTAATATCTTCTTTGTTAAAAATAATCTTGCCTTTTTTATGGACATTAAGACCACTTATGGTTCGTAAAAGGGTGGTTTTTCCAGCGCCATTGGCTCCAATTAAAGAGACAATCTCCCCTTGATTAATCGTGAGACTTACACTCTCTAAGGCGATAATCTGTTTGTAGCTGAAACTGAGATCTTCTATTTCTAAGAGCGGTTTATCCATGGTGTCCCTCATTTCCTAGATAGGCTTGAATAACATCTTTATTGTTGGCTATCTCTTGTGGTGTACCCTCGGCAAGTTTTTGTCCAAAGTTCATAACGGTGATTGTGTCTGAAATATCCATCACCATCTTCATATCGTGTTCAATTAAGATAACAGTGACATCATCTTGCACTAAAAGTTTAATCAGTTCTGAGACCTCTTGTGTCTCTTTTGTATTCAGCCCTGCAACTGGCTCATCGAGCAATATCAGCTCTGGACCTGTGGCTAGGGCGCGTATAATCTCAAGGCGTTTTAATATTCCATAAGAGAGGTTTTTTGCCTCTTTGTGCGCATACTCCTCTAGCCCAATCAGTGAAAGCAGGTGCATACCTCGTTGGAAGTAGCGCTCTTCGTCATCTAAGATCTTTTGGGATCGAAAAAAGGTTTTTAGTAGATTTTTGCTCATATATTTATCAAAACCCAATAAAACATTTTCCAAAACTGTCAAATTATCACACACTTGTAGGTTCTGAAAGGTACGACAGATCCCTCGGTGGACTAATCTATTAGTTGGAATATTGGTAATATCCCCACCATCTAAAAAGACGGTGCCACTATCAAGTTTATAGACTCCTGTAAGCATATTGACCAAAGTCGTTTTTCCAGCGCCATTAGGACCAATAATAGAGTGAATTGATCCCTTTTTTACATCAAATGAGAGATTGTCAACAGCCACGAGTCCGCCAAATTTTTTTGTAACACTACGCACTTTTAGCAAATTTTCTCTCCTTAAACTCCAAAATCTTATCCCACAAAGAGACAATGCCTTTTGGCATAAAGATCATAATAGCAATAATAATCAGACCAAAAATAAGAGTCTCATACTCCTCAAAAGCTGTGAGCAGTTGGGGAAGCACTGTAAGAATCGTTGCGCCAATCACAGCGCCATACAATCGTCCAAGGC
The DNA here is from genome assembly GCA_011390075.1 of Helicobacteraceae bacterium. Taxonomy (GTDB): domain Bacteria; phylum Campylobacterota; class Campylobacteria; order Campylobacterales; family SZUA-545; genus JAABTA01. Next base: position 11,097 of record JAABTA010000002.1, read on the forward strand.
CTCCTAAAACCACCATAACCACAAGCTCTATTGAGTGATTAAAACTGGCCTCTTGTGGAGAGATAAACCCAGAGAAAAACCCATACAGACTCCCAGCAATAGTGGCCACAACAACCGAGATTGTAAACACAACACTTTTGTAAAAAGAGACATTAATACCAACACAATCAGCCGCTTTTTCACTATCACGGATTGAGCGAAGAATTCTTCCAAAAGGAGATTTGATTAAGTTATCAAAGATCCAAAGAGTAAACACCAAGAGTAGTGCCACCACAATATACCAATGCATACTCTCAAACAGCTCAAACCCAAAGAGAATAAATGAGTCCACCGCCATACCATCAGTACCACCGGTGATCTCATACTCTACATTGAGGATAATATTAATAATCACACCAATACCCAAAGTTGCCATTGCAAGGTAGTGGCCTTTGAGTTTTAAAATGGGTTTAGAGATGATAAAGGCAAAAATCCCCATAAAAATAACAGCACTCAAGATGCTTAGCAGTGGATTAAACTGATATTCAGTTGTTAAGATAGCTCCAATGTATCCACCAAGTCCAGCAAAGGCCCCATGTCCTAAACTGACTTGCCCAGCATACCCCATTAAAAGATTAAGACCAATACAGATCATGGCGTTAAGCATAGCGAGAATCGCTAACTGAAAGTGAAACTCGTTTTGCAACACAAAGGGGACAACTATCAAAATAGCTGTAAAAATAAGAATCTCTTTAGTAATGTTTATCCGTTCTAAAAAGTTCATTTATACCCTTTGCGCTTTTAAGTTGCCAAAAATACCACCTGGCATAAAAAAGAGAATAGCCAACAGAACAACAAAAGCAACAGCGTCTTTGTATTCAGAGGAGATGTATCCAGCGACTAAAGACTCTAAGATTCCTAGCAAAAGCCCTCCTGCAACTGCCCCCCATGGGTTACCAAGCCCTCCGATAATAGCAGCACTAAAACCTTTAAGACCTAGCATAATGCCCACTTCGTAGTTTGTTGAGGTGATGGGCGTGAGCAGTATGCCACCAATAGAGGCTATCACCGCTGAAATAGCAAAGTTGAGCACTAAGATCTTTTTAATATTAATCCCCATAAGTCTTGCTGCATCTACATTAACAGAAGCTGCAACCATTGCCTGACCTGTTTTGGTTCGTTTGAAAAAAAGGTATAAAGAGATGACAATAATCAAAGAGACAACAATCACTAAAAGAGATTGGTAGCTAAGGATTGCTCCAAAGATCTCAAAAGAGCCATCACCTACAAAAGAGGGCATCGTGTGGAGCTGTTTGTCAAAGATGACTTGCGCAAGCCCTCTTAGAAATATAGCAAATCCAAGTGTGAGAATAATTAAGGAGATATGGGAACTATCTTTAGAGATGGAGAGAAGCTTATAAAGGATAATACCAATGACAGAGACAGAGATAATAGCAAGAATAAAGGCAAAACCCAAAGGCACACCAGCATACATTAAAAAAACAGCAGACATGCCTCCAGCCATTACAAACTCCCCTTGTGAGAAGTTTATAATGCCACTGGAGTTATAGATGACTGTAAAACCTAAACCAACAAGTGCGTAGATAAAACCTACTGTTACACCAGAGAGTAGAAAAGCAAACAGCTCAGCCATCTATTTTACAACTGTCCAATCACCATTTTGGATCTCAAGGAGTACCATACCTGTTTTTGTATCAAGTCCCATATGATCTTGTTTGCTCATATTCACAACACCATCAACGGCAACAAAGTTTCTAAGCTCTTCGATGCCGTCTCTAATATCTTTTGAATCAAAAGATTTTTTATTTTTTATTGCCTCTACCACTGCAAAAAGTGCTGAGTATGCGTGACCTCCAAAGCTTGAAACTTTTGAGTCAAATGCTTTTTCGTACTCGTTTTTAAACTGAAGTGCTACCTGTTTGTTTGGCACACTGTCTGCTAGTTTGTCTGCAACAACTACAGGAGGAGCAACCACCCGCACACCCTCAGAAGCGTCTCCAGCAATTTCGATAAACTTTTTAGAGGCAACACCGTGTGATTGGTAGAGTGGGTGCTCTATTTTGAGCTGTTTGTAGTTTTTTGTGACAATCGCTGGGCCTTGACCAAACCCTGGGTTTAAAACAGCCTCTACTTTGGCATTATTTTTAATCTTGAGCAGTTGGGAGGTCATATCTGCATCTTTTGCGCCATAGATCTCATCAGCAACAATATTGATTTTATAATCACTGGCCACATCAAGACACTGCTCTCTCATCGATTTTCCAAAACCACCACTTCCAGAGATGAGCGCTAGGTTTGTAAGCCCTCTTGTGTTGAGATCTTGCATCACTTTTTCACACGCCATTCTATCGGTAGCCACAATTTTAAATACATACTCTTGCACAGGGTCAATAATCGCAACAGCCCCAGCCATAGACATTAAAGGCACTTTAGCTCTTCTTATAAATTTAGTAATTGCCATTGTCTCACCTGTTGTCGATGGACCAATAATAGCAACGACTCTGTCTTGATTAAGCAGTCTTTTTGTAAAGGTAACTGCCTTTTTTGGATTGCCACTTGTGTCGTAATGGATGAGTTCGATCTCTTTTCCTAACACTCCACCTTCTGCATTGATCTTTTGTACATAATGCTCTAGAGTTTTTAGCTCAGGATCTCCCAAGAACGAAGCAGGCCCAGTTGCCGAAACAATAGCACCAATCTTAATTGTCTCTTTAGCATTTAAAGAGAGAAAGCCAGATACTAATAGAAGAATTAGCACTTTTATAGATGATTTTTTTAACATCGCATACCCTTTTTACCCAACAAAATTTTAGAAAAAAAGTATAGCACAAGGAAACTAATCAGACAGTGAGAATTATCTTAAGTAAAAATAATTTTGCAAAGAAAAGGAATTTTTGGTAACACTTTTCTAATTATTAGAAATATCTTTGTGTATTTAAAAAAATTTAAAATAATTTAATTATTGTTTGTGTAGAATCTAAAAAAACTTCAGATGAGGAAAATTATGAAACAGACATTAATGGGAAATGATGCAATAGCTTGGGGGCTTATCCATGCGAATGTTGATATGGTATCAGGCTATCCTGGGACTCCATCAAGCGAGATCTTAACGGTAGTGCAAAAGATTAAAAAGCAGTTAGACCTTCCAACTTATGCCCAGTGGGGTACGAATGAAAAGGTTGGTTTTGAGGTAGCGTACGCTGGAGCCATTGCGGGTAAGAGAACTTGTGCCACTATGAAACAAGTGGGGCTTAATGTGGCTAGTGACGCTTTAATGAGTGCTAGTTATATTGGAAATCTAGGGGGGATGCTTTTAGTAGCTGCAGATGATCCTGGGTTTCACTCCTCTCAAACAGAACAAGACAGTAGGTTTTTTGCAAAATATGCAAGAATTCCTGTGCTTGATCCTGCCACCCCCCAAGACGCTTATGATTTTGTCAAACTAGGGGTTGAGATCTCCGAGGAGTTTCAAATTCCTGTAATGCTAAGACCTGTTATGAGAGTGTGTCACGCAAGAGAGATAATTGAGATGGACGCCGAAACCCACTACAAACCTAATAAAGGGGAGTTTAAAAGAGATATTCCAAGATGGGGTGCGGTTCCTAGAAAAGATAGATTCCCTCAAGGCAAAGAGCAACTTCAAAGAGTAGAGACTCTCAAAGAGTATAACTGGAATACATTTTTGCAACCAGAGTTTAAAAAATGCAGTGGCGACAAACTGCTGATTATTGCCAGTGGAACAGGGTATGGTTTTGCAAAAGAGACCTTGAATGACTTGCAACTAGAAGCTGATTTAGTAAAAGTTGTTATGCCGTATCCACTGCCTAATGAAGAGATAAAACAGTATACCCAAAAGTATGAGAAAGTATTAGTTCTAGAAGAGCCAATGCCTTGTATAGAGGAGCAGATCTCTCAGCCAAATGTCTATGGCAAAAATACCAATACAACCCACCAAATAGATGAAATTAGCAAAACATCTATTCTTTTGGCACTAAAAAAAATTGGCATGTATAATGGAGCCAATATCTATGAAGCACCAAAAATTCCAGACACATTTGAGATCCCCAAAGTGGCCCCTAGGCCACCAGCGCTGTGTCCTGGGTGTCCTCATAGAGATGTCTATTACGCTATTACAAAAGTGTTTAGACCTAAAAAGTCTATCTATCCATCGGATATTGGCTGTTACACATTAGCTTTAGCGCAAAACGCTATTGATACTATTCTTTGTATGGGAGCGAGTGTCTCTATGGCAAGTGGCTTCTCTATTGCAGATCCTGACAAAACAGTTGTGGCAACACTGGGAGACTCCACCTTTTTCCATAGTGGTATTCCTCCACTGATTAATGCTGTCTATCAAAACCACAAGTTTATTCTCATTATCTTAGACAACTCAACAACAGCCATGACAGGCAGACAAACAACACCAGAGAGAGAACACACAGAAGTGGATATTAAAAAAGTTGTACAAGGGTGCGGGGTAGAGTGCCATGAGTATCACTATAGTAATGATTTGAATCAATCAATTGATTTTATGAAAAGCCTTCAAGAGGCTTACAAAAGCGCAACTGGCCCTGTTGTTGCCGTGGTGAGAGAGTTCTGTATCTTAGACGGCGAGAGAGCTCCTGATTTTATTCCACACGACTACGCTGTGGTTGATGAGGAGAAGTGTATAGCGTGTGATGCGTGTACAACAAAATATAAATGTCCTCCAATGGAGTACAACGATAATGGCAAAATAGAGATTGATCCATTCCTTTGTGCAGGTTGTGGAGCGTGTTTGGATGTTGTCTGTCCAACTGATGCCTTTATTAAAGATGAAAGCAGAGGTCAGTAGTTATGGAAAATATTAAATACCAAAGTGTCATTGCAGGATTTGGCGGACAAGGGGTTGTGTTTTTGGTCAAAGTGCTTGCTATTTGTGCAGGGAATAGAAATATTCCATTTTTAGGAACAGAAAATCATGGGATGAGCCAAAGAGGGGGCGCGGTGTCTTGTCATATTAAAATTGGGGATTTTACAAACCCTGTTATTGACAAAAACCAAGCCGATCTCTTAATTGGGTTAGAGTATAGAGAAACAATTAGAAATTTAGATTTTCTCAAAAAAGAGGCACAAGTTGTGACCAATGATGATCCTAAAATGCCAGAGCTTCCCTTCGCAACAGCAAAAATAGATGCCTTTACCAAAGCCAAAAACAAAGAGTTTCCTATTCAAGGGCTTAATGTCTATATGTTAGGTATCACTTTAGCAACTGTGAAAAATTTTCCCTTTAGTTTAGAGGAGGTAAAAGAGGCTATCACTCAGATGAATGCAAAGGTGGCTGAGCAAAATATTGCTATACTTGACCAAGCTATCAATGATATTAAAGGTGAGAGTGTATGATTAGAGCAGAAGAAGAGAAGCTACGACGAGAAGATCTGGAGGTTATCCAACTCAAAAGACTCAAAGATACCCTACGAAGAGTCTATGCCTTGACACCGTTTTATAAGAGTAAGTTTGACGAGCTGGAGTTAAAGCCAGAAGATATTAGCTCTTTAGAGGATATAACAAAATTGCCATTTACAAAAAAAGGAGATCTGAGATCTCACTATCCTTTTGGGCTCTTTACAGTTCCTATGAGCGAGGTTGTAAGGGTGCACAGCTCTAGTGGAACAACAGGCAAGCCAACGGTTGTGGGCTATACAAAAAAGGATATGGATGTCTGGGATGAAGTGATGGCAAGAGTTTTTGCAATGAGTGGTGCAGACTCTAACGATGTTGTTCACAATGCCTATGGTTATGGGCTTTTTACCGGGGGGTTAGGATTTCATAATGGCGCAGAGACAGTTGGCGCTACAATTATTCCTGCTAGTGGAGGATTTACAGATAGGCAGATTATGCTTATGAAAGATTTTGGAGCAACTATCTTAGCTTCGACCCCATCATTTGCTCTGCACATGGCAGAGACAGCAAAAAAAGCTGGAAGTGACTATCTTAAAGACTACAAACTTAAAGCTGGGATCTTTGGCGCAGAGCCAACAAGTGAAGGGCTTAAAAAAGAGGTGGCCCAGGCTTGGGGTATTGACTATCACGAAGTGTATGGTCTTTCGGAAATTATTGGGCCAGG
>JAABTA010000031.1 GCA_011390075.1 Helicobacteraceae bacterium
GTACCCTGCACTTTATATTGCAAAAAGTTTAATAGATGATGGAATTGATATACTCCCTGTTGAGCCGAATATTAAAACTCATAAAGAGCTTCAAATAGTAGAATATAAAGAAGCTTTAGAGCGAGCTGATATCATTGCATTTTTAGTAGCTCATAAAGAGTTTAAAGATTTAGATAATAATGCGGATTTGGACTTTTGTGGAATCTTGAGTCAGTAAGTACCTATGAAGTTACAAATGGTAACCCTAGTATCACTTGATTTTTAACTTATTCTTAAGTATTATTATTAATATTATAACTTTATATTGACTTTTAATATTTATAAGATTACTATTATAGCAATCAAAACTAAATAAAAAGGTGATTGTTATGAAAAACGAAAACATAACAGAACTCTCAAATATGATTGAGAAAGAATTAACACAAAGAGGAATTTCTAGAAGGGATGCGCTAAAATTAGCGGGGGTGGGCTCTGCTGCATTTATGCTGAATCCAAAAGAAGCGCAAGCTGCAACACAAGTACATGCCTCAGGAGCTCAAGGCAAAATAGTAATTATTGGTGGTGGTTTTGCAGGTATTTCTGTTGCAGCTAGACTTGCGAGCACATTGAGTAATCCTGATATTACAATTATTGAACCTAACGATAAAATATACTACCAACCTGGTTATACACTTATTGCTTCTGGTGTGTATGGTGACAACGACACAACTTACAACACAAAAGATTTTATTCCAGATGGCGTAAAGTGGATTCAAGCCAAAGCGGTTGAGTTTATGCCAGAAGAGAACAAACTTAAAACTTCCGACGGAAAAACCGTTGATTATGATTATATGGTAGTTGCAGCGGGGCTAACACTGAACTATGAAAAAATCGAAGGTCTTACAAAAGATAAAATTGGTAAAAACGGCGTAGCGAGTATCTACTTCTTAGAAGGTGCACAAAAAACATGGAGACAGATGCAAGAATTTGTTAACAAAGGTGGCGAAGGTCTTTTTACTCACCCTAATACACCAATTAAATGTGGTGGTGCCCCAAAGAAAATTCAGTTTTTAACAGTTTCTCACGCTAATAATGTTGGCAAAAGAGACAATATCAATACAACATTCTTGCCAAATGGTGGAGCAATGTTTGGTGTTAAAGAGTATCACGACGCTATTGTTGGCTTTTATGAAGAGAGAAACATGGATTGGGACTACAAACATAACCTTGTTGCTATTGATACAGATGCCAAAAAAGCTACTTTTGAACACAGCTACCAAGTCAAGGGCAACTACGATGAGATCTTAGAAGAGTACGAGATGGTGACAAAAAAAGATAGAGTCGTCAAAGATTACGACTTTATCCATGTAACACCTCCAATGGAAGCTCCAGCAGAAATTGGTAACTCTCCAATTGGAAGTGCCCAAGGCTGGATTCCTGTTGAAAAAGAGACCATGCAACACATTAACTACAAAAATATTTTCGCCCTTGGTGATATTGCTGCTGTCCCTATGGGAAAAACAGGTGGAAGTGTAAGAAAACAAGCCCCGATTGTTGTAGAAAATCTCGTTGCAACCATGGAAGGCAAAGCAATGCCATCTAAATACGATGGCTACACAGTGTGCCCACTGATTACAGAACACGGAAAAGTTGCCATGCTAGAGTTTGACTGGAGCAAACAACCAAAACCATCATTCCCACTTGATCCAAGTGTTGATAGATGGGTTTACTGGGTGATGAAAGTTTATATGCTCAAGCCTATGACAATGTACGGTATGCTTAAGGGTATGGCGTAATTGAAAAGAGTAGTTACAGAGCTACTTATATTTTTTGGGTTGCTAGTCATACTAGCACCCATTTGGCATGGAGATCTCTTGTCTGAGCCATCGGCACGGTTCTCCTTGCTTTTTTCACAAGCAAGTGCACAACCGCTCTATCATCCACTGCTTTGGACAGCACCAATCTATCTAGTAACAGTCGTCATAAGAGTGTTGATTCGTGTAGGCAAAAGATTTTTCAATAGATAAGTAGCTGAACAAAGAACCCTAGGGTATCCTAAAGCTCTTTGTATCACTCGCTATTTTACAATCTCTTTAAGACCTCTTCCTGGTCTAAACTTTACTTGTTTTCTTGATGGAATATCCACTCTCTCTTTTGTTTTTGGGTTCATGCCAACGCGTTTAGCAACCTTTTTTACCTCAAACACACCAAAACCTAAAAAGCCAACGCTTTCGCCCTTTTTCAGTGCGTTTTGGATCTCTTCGATTGAGATCTCCATGGCATTTTTTACATCCTCTTTTTTAAGTCCCGATCTTTTAGCAATTATGTTAATAAGATCTGATTTTGTCATAACGCTCTCCTTAAGATTTTGTTATCATCATATTATCATACAAAAGTTGTATTTTTCTTAAAGAGCGCCTCTAAAATCATCGATGAATCAAAAAAAATTTTTTGCAATCATTTTGTAACATTCTTCTTCTATAGTTCCCAAGATCAAAAATACGAGATCAAAAAACATTAGGAGTTTCAAAATGAGTAAATTTAAAAAAGTTGCTGGTATTGCTTTAGCAACAACCGTTTTTGCAGGTTCAGCTTTTGCTGATCAGATTAGAATTGTAGGCTCTTCTACAGTGTACCCTTTTACAAGCTATGTGGCGGAAGAGTTCGGTGCTACTACAGGATATTCAACTCCTGTTGTTGAATCGACAGGTTCAGGTGGTGGTATGAAGATTTTTTGTGCCGATGATAGCAAAGAGTCACCTAGCTTTACCAATGCTTCTAGACCAATGAAAGTAAGTGAATTTAAAACTTGCCAATCAAATGGTGTAAAAGACATTGTTGGATTTAAAGTTGGATTTGATGGTATCTCTATTGCACAATCAAAAGACAATGAACCACTAAACCTAAAAATTGAGCAGGTCTTTTTAGCCTTAGCACAAGAAGTTCCAAGCGAAGATGGCAAATCACTTATTAAAAATCCTTATAAAAAGTGGAGCGACATTGACAAAACGCTTCCAAACAAAGAGATTAGAATCATAGGTGCCCCGACTACATCAGGTACAAGAGACGCTTTTGATGAGATGGTTATGGAGAAAGCTTCAGAGAGTTTTCCAGCATACGGTGGGGAAGATTATAAAAAAGTTAGAACCGATGGTCATTTTATTCCTGGTGGAGAGAATGATAACTTAATTGTTGCAAAACTGGCTCAAGACAAAAATGCAATGGGTTACTTTGGTTATAGCTTTTTAGAAGAGAATCACGATAAGATTGAAGGTGTAAAACTAGACGGTGTAGCACCAACAAAAGAGAATATTGCTGATGGTTCATACCCTGTTTCTAGATCGCTTTTTGTCTATATGAAAGCTGCTCACGAAGGTAAAGTCAAAGGTGTTGGTGAGTTTATTGATCTCTTTGCTTCAGATATGATGATTGGACAAAAAGGTGTTCTTAAAAACATTGGTCTTATCCCTATGCCACAAGACGAGCTTAAAAAAGTTCAAAAAAGTATTAAAAACAGAAACAAGCTTAATCTAGAGATGGTCAAGAACGGCGTAGTTCTTCCTCTTTAGCATCCACACAACAAAAGATGCAATTATTTGCATCTTTTGTCCAACTACTTAAGAAAAGGTTTTTACTATATGTCTAACGAACTTCTCTATCTACTCTTCTTTGGTGGACTGTTTCCGCTCATGTTTATTGCATATATTATTGGGAAAAACAAAGCTATCTCCCTTACAAACAAAAATATAAAAATGCATTCTCAGCCAAGTCAATATGGTTGGTTTGTCTCTTTATATACAGGACTTCCAATTATTACCATTACAGTTGTAGGGGTATTTTTATATCTTTTTGATATCCACCTCTTGCCACCTTTTATGCTTATTAGTTTTGCCCTCTCACTAGGAGCCGTATCTTTAGTGTTTTTAAACAAAGCTATCAATAAAGACACAAAGGCAAGAAACTTAGTAGAGGGATTTATAGAGGGGTTACTGCTTCTCGCTACATTTGTATCAATTCTTACAACTTTTGGAATTTTGATATCTATTCTCTTTGAAGCAATAGAGTTTTTCAGAAGAGAGAGTTTTTTCAACTTTATTTTTGGAACCACATGGAATCCTGACACTGCATTCCTAGAAGGAGCAGGAAGAGGTGGCGAAGAGGTAGCATCAGCAAAATTTGGTGCTGTCCCAATTTTTGCAGGCACATTCTACATTACGGGAATTGCCATGCTAGTAGCTGTTCCTATTGGTGTATTTACAGCTATTTTTATGTCTGAGTATGCCAGTGAAACTCTAAGAGACAGAATTAAACCAATTCTAGAGATCTTAGCAGGTATCCCAACAGTCGTATACGGCTTTTTTGCCGCGATTACTGTTGCTCCTTTGCTTGTAGACTTTTTTGCCTCTTTAGGACTCAAAGCATCTTATGAGAGTGCTTTAGGCGCTGGTATTGTCATGGGGATTATGATTGTTCCTATTATTGCTTCTTTATCAGATGATGTTATTAATGCTGTTCCTAAAAATGTGAAACAGGGCTCACTAGCCCTAGGCATGAACAAAGCAGAGACGATTAGATTTGTTGTGTTGCCTTCAGCAATGCCTGGAATCATTGCAGCCACCCTCCTTGGGGTTTCAAGAGCACTGGGTGAGACAATGATTGTTGTCATGGCAGCAAGTTTGCGACCAAATCTAACAATGAATCCACTAGAAGATATGACAACAGTGACGGTAAAAATTGTGGAAGTTTTAGTAGGAGATCAAGCCTTTGATAGCTCCTTGACTCTTTCAGCTTTTGCCCTTGGACTTGTACTCTTTGTGATTACACTTGTCATTAATATTGTCTCTATCTATACTATTAGAAAATTCCATAAAAAATATAAAATCTCAAATCTATAAGGCGATCTCATGGAAAAAAACGACGACTACTTTTATATTCCACAACTCAAAAAAAGAAACCGTAATGGAAAAATTTTTAAGTGGGTGTGTGCCTCTGCACTTATATCCGCCCTATTTTTTCTCTTTATCTTTCTTTTTGATATGGTCAGACAGGGCTACCCTGCTTTTACACAAGCCTATATAGAGACAGAGGTTACTTTTAATGAAGATCTCAAATCCAATCCCTACTCTGCTTTTGATAGCGATAGTTTCTCTATTATTAGTAGAGCGTGGATGAGAGGGCTTCCAAGAATGATGGATGAAGACCCATCACTCAAGGGCACAGAACAAAAAATCTGGGCATTAGCCAACGCGGAAGTGGACCAATATATTAAAGGCCATCCCCATAAGCTCAGAGACAGGGAGCAAAAAATAGTGGATAGAATGTTGGAGGAAGGAAGCATAGAATCCAAATTTAATGTTATCTTCTTTCTTACAGGGGACTCAAAAATTCCTGAGAATGCAGGTTTTTATTCAGCTATTATTGGTTCGCTCCTTACTCTATTAGTGACCATGACAATTGCTGTACCAATTGGAATTATGACAGCTATCTATCTAGAGGAGTTTGCACCTGATAATAAGTTTACTCAGTTTATTGAGATAAACATTAACAACCTAGCAGCCATACCATCGATTCTATTTGGTCTTTTGGGTCTAGCAATCTTTATTATATTCTTTGGTGTGCCTAGAAGCTCCCCTTTAGTGGGGGGGATGACACTGGCTTTAATGTCTTTGCCAATTATTATTGTAAGCTCCAAAGCTGCGCTCAAATCTGTGCCAGCTACTATTCGCCAAGCTGGATTTGGTTTGGGGCTTACAAGGTGGCAGATTGTAAGAGATCATGTTTTGCCTTTATCGCTCCCAGGAATGCTGACAGGCTCTATTATTGCTTTAGCACAAGCAATTGGTGAAACAGCGCCTTTGATTATTGTGGGTATGATAGCCTTTGTGCCAGATGCGGCAACCAATATTTTAGAACCGGCAACGGTTATGCCAGCGCAAATTTACACATGGTCTGGTATGCCAGAGAGAATGTACATAGAGAAAACGGCAGCAGGTATTTTGGTTTTGCTTACAATATTGCTGTCTATGAATGGTGTAGCAATCTATTTAAGAAAAAAATTTCACACAAAGTGGTAAGAGGGGAATATGGAACAACAAAATATTAATATTAATGTAGCAAAAAGAGAAAAAGACAATAAAGACTTAAGAGTCAAAGTAGAGGCGAGAGATTTGGATCTTTGGTATAGTGATAATCATGCACTAAGAAATATCAATATGGATATTTATGAAAAGAAGATAACCTCTTTTATTGGTGCTTCTGGTTGTGGAAAGTCTACCTTTTTACGATGCTTAAATAGAATGAATGATCTTATCTCAGATGTGACGATTAAAGGAAAGATCTCAGTAGATGGTCACAATATCTACGCTCCTGGTGTGGATGAAGTGGCGGTGAGAAAAAAGATAGGGATGGTATTTCAGCAACCAAATCCTTTTCCTAAAAGTATCTATGAAAATGTTGCCTACGCACCACTGATGCATGATATTGTTAAAAAGGGAAGTGATTGTGACGAGCTGGTTGAGAACTCTTTAAAAGGCGCTGGACTTTGGGAAGAGGTCAAAGATAAACTCAAAGAGCCAGGAACAGCGCTTAGTGGTGGTCAGCAACAAAGGCTCTGCATTGCTAGAACTATTGCTGTGAAACCTGATATTATTTTAATGGATGAGCCAACGAGTGCTCTTGATCCAATCTCCACGCAAACAATTGAGAGCCTTATGCTCTCTTTAAAAGAGCAGTTTACGATTATTGTTGTCACTCACAATATGCAACAAGCCACAAGGGTTGCAGACTATACAGCTTTTTTCCACTTAGGGGAGATTATTGAGTACAACGAAACAGAACAAATTTTTATTAATCCACAAGTGAGCAAGACAGAGCAGTACATTACAGGTCAATTTGGTTAAGAATTTCTCAAAGAAAATATAAAGGACAGATATGTTACCAAACTATGAAGAACACTATAAAGAGTTAGGAAGCACTCTTAAACTGCTTTCACAAAGAGCTATTAATGTTCACAAACAAGTGCTCTCTAGCTTTTTGAACAAAGATGCTGTTGGTTTAAAAAAGGCTGTTAATGAAGTAAAAGATTTTCATACAAAAGCCAATGAGTATGACAATCACACCATTAAACTCGTAGCAAGATATCAGCCAGAGGGCCCAATGCTTAGAAATGTTATTACAAGCTTAAAGATTACCAATGAGCTTGTCCGTGTAGTTGCTGGGGCGAAGATCTTTTCAAAAAATGCCACCTCTGTTATTGAGTCGGGTTTTGATTTTTCTCCTTATAATAATGAGATTATCAAACTCTACGAGACATCTATAGAGGCTCTTGAGTTAGCTCTTGATGGCGAGGAGATAGAGGACATTCAAGACTATATGAGCGAAATTAAAGCAAAAGAGACCATTACTGATGAGTACTATCAGTTTTTGCAAGATAATATGCTAAGCTCTATTCTCACAAAAGGAACCAATACCAAAGAGGTATTTAAAGTTCTTAGAATTATGAGAAAACTAGAGCGAGTAGCTGACCACGCTGTCACCATATCCTACCTTGTAGAGTATGCCCAGACCGGCGGAACTTTAGAAAGTTTTTAAAGAGAAAGATATGAGCCAAACTCCATTAATTGTTGCCATTGAAGATGAAGAGGACCTTTTAGAGCTTTTAGAATTTAGACTCTCAAAAGAGGGTTATGATGTGGTTGGATATACCTCTACAGATAATGTTATCAATATTATCAATGAAGAGGATGTCAAACTGCTCTTAGTAGATAGAAACCTAGCAGGAAAAGAGGGGAGCGACTTTATTGCAGAACTGCGAGAAAGGGGCTACCAAGTTCCTGTGGTTTTTTTGACAGCCAAGGCTTCTCAAGAGGATATTATAGATGGCTTGAGTAAAGGAGCTGATGACTATATTACAAAACCAT
>JAABTA010000032.1 GCA_011390075.1 Helicobacteraceae bacterium
CAATGAGTTTTCCTAAAGGATATGAGATTCAGATTCGCCCTAGAAGTGGGTTAGCTTACAAGCACGGAATTACTTGTCTAAACACTCCAGGGACTATTGATAGTGATTATAGAGGAGAGTTTATGGTGCTACTTATTAATCATGGTCAGGAAGATTTTCATATTGCAAAGGGCGAAAGAATTGCTCAAGCTGTTGTCAAAGAGGTAGTGCAAGGAAGCTTTTGTGAGGTAGAAGCGCTAGACGATACTGCCAGAGGTGCTGGTGGATTTGGCAGTACAGGTAAGTAATTAAATAATATTAAGATAACGAAGTTATTAATAGCAACTAGTTGCGTGGGCACTCTGCCGAAGAGTCCTTTTGTGACTTGTTGCAAAAGGAGTTCAAATATATGAAAGATATCAATGTAGCACTGATTGGTGCTAGTGGTTATACAGGTTTGGAAATTGTAAAAATGTTGATTAACCACAAAAGATTTAATCTCCACTATGTTGCCAATACAACAGGGGATACTACTTTAGAGGAGTTGCACCCTGCTCTTAAAGATGTGGTGAATTTTCAAGTAGACAAGGCGGACGCTAAAGATGTAGCCAATGAGTGCGAGCTAGCCTTTTTAGCACTGCCTCATAAGGCTTCTATGGGGTTTGCGAAAGAGCTGTTAGAACTTGGTGTCAAGGTTGTAGATCTCTCGGCAGACTATAGATTAGAGCTTGAAACCTACGAAGACTTTTATTGCGAACATGAAGACAAAGAGCACATTAAAGAGGCAGTATATGGCTTGCCTGAGATGTATAGAGAGGAGATTAAAAAGACCAATCTTGTGGCCAATCCTGGGTGTTATCCAACGGCTGCACTCATCCCACTTTTGCCATTTACTGATTTTATCGATGAGGGAAGCCCTATCTATATCGATGCAAAAACAGGTGTGAGTGGTGCAGGAAAAGGGTGCAAACCGATTACAGCCTTTGGGCACTTAAATGAGAACTTTTTTGCCTACTCGCCACTAGGACACAGACACATGCCAGAGATAGAGGAGAAGCTTTTAAAACACAGTGGCAAAAATTATAATATTCTTTTTGTCCCGCAACTGTTGCCCATTACAAGAGGAATGTATGTCTCTACCTTTGTACAACTCAATAAAAGAGTAGATGACCCTGCTAAAATCTTAACAGAGTATTTTAAAGATGAGCCATTTATCCGTGTGAGAGAAACACCTGTCGATCTCAAAAGTGTTGCAGGAACTAATTTTTGTGATATCTATGCAGATATAAAAGAGGACTCACTCTATCTCTCAAGTTCTATAGACAATCTCTTAAAAGGGGCGTCTTCGGCAGCGGTGGCCAATGCCAATATTATGTTTGGCTTAGAAGAGGATGAGGGCATTCCAAAAATTGCCTATGTACCCTAAACTTAAAGAGGGAGCTGTTTTGATCGCAGACTCTCACTACTCCCCTAAAAATCCCCATTTTTTAGAGTTTTTACAAAAAGTTGCCAGTGGCGCTATTAAGACCTCGCAACTTATTTTTTTAGGGGATAATTTTGATCTGTTGATTCCTAGAATCAAAAAGACAGTCCACAACAACCTAGACGCTATCAAGCTTATTCAAAAGATCTCTGAGACAAAAGAGGTTATCTATTTTGAGGGAAATCACGACTTTTTGTTGCAAAAGATCTTTCCAAAAGTAAAAATTTTTAGCTTTTTTCATCAGCCACAAATTTTTGAGTGCCAAGGAAAGACTTTGCTTATTTCCCATGGAGATAAAAGCAACAATCTTAAACACACCCTTACTACCAATCTTTTTAGAAATAGCGTTGTTGTGAATTTTCTTGATATTTTTACCCTTAATTTTTTAAATAATCGCTATATCGACACGCTTGTAGACAAATTGCTCAATAAAAAGATCTGTTCTGAGATTGAGAATTTTGAGGCAATAACACACAAGAGAATTTTGAAAATCCGTCAAAATGTCGATTATATTATAGAAGGACATTTTCACCAAGGCAAAACGATGACTATAAGAAATAGCAAATATATTAATGTTGATAGTTTTGCGTGTAATCAAAGTTACCTTGTTGTACAATGCAGTCAAAATTCAATAAGTTTTACCAAGAAAACTTTGTAGGAGCAAAGATGGGTTCAGAACGCGGTGAACTAAAAGTTGGCACCAACGAGATGGAACTTGTTGACTTTAGAATCCTCAAAAAGATGGGTGATAAGGTCTATGAGGGCATCTATGGTGTAAATGTTGCTAAAGTAAAAGAGATTATAAAAATCCCCAAACTCACAGAACTTCCAGGATCTCCAGATTATATTGAAGGTATTTTTGATTTAAGGGGAGTTGTTATTCCTGTTGTCAATTTGGCAAAGTGGATGAAGATAGAAGTGCCACAAGGGGTCAAAGCAAAACCTAGAATTGTCATTGCCGAGTTTAGCGATATCTCAGTTGGGTTTATTGTGAGTGAAGCCAAAAGAATTAGAAGAATTTCATGGGCGGATATAGAACCCGCTACATTTAGTGCCAGTGATGGTGCCCTTGATAGAGGAAAAGTTACAGGTGTAACAAAAATTGAAAATGACGATGTACTTTTGATTTTGGACTTTGAAAGTATTGTTAAAGATCTTGGTCTGTACCATCCAGAAGTTGAGGCAAATGTCTCTTTAGAGAAGTTTGAAGGTGGAGCTTTAATTTTAGATGATAGTATTACAGCTAGAAGAATTGTCAAAGAAGCACTAGAGGCAATGGGTCTTAGAGTGTATGAAGCCAGCGATGGTGCAGAGGGTCTTAAAAAGCTTGATGATTTAGCCAACCAGTATGGTGAACGCCTGAAAGATGAGCTAAAAATTATTATTAGTG
The DNA here is from genome assembly GCA_011390075.1 of Helicobacteraceae bacterium. Lineage (GTDB taxonomy): Bacteria > Campylobacterota > Campylobacteria > Campylobacterales > SZUA-545 > JAABTA01. The sequence continues at coordinate 2,853 of JAABTA010000032.1, forward strand.
ATGTAGAGATGCCAAAAATGGATGGTTTCCATTTTGCTGCTAAGGCAAAAGATGATCCGCGTTTTAGAGAGATACCAATTGTGTTTAACTCTTCTATTAGTGATCACTTTAGTGAAATAAGAGGTAAAGAGGCCGGTGGTGAAGGTTATCTTGTTAAATTTGATGCTAATCAGTTTATTCCTGAGATAGCAAAAGTTATTAGAAGACATATAAGTCAGTAGGCGAGGAAGAATTAATGGATGAATTACAAGAATTAACGCAAGATTTTCTAGTTGAAGCCTTTGAGATGATCGAACAGCTTGACCAAGATTTGGTTGAGTTAGAGTCAACGCCAGATGACCTTGATCTATTAAATGGTATTTTTAGAGTTGCTCATACTATTAAAGGGTCTTCATCGTTTCTAAACTTTGATATCTTGACAAGACTGACCCACCACATGGAAGATGTCTTAAATCAAGCAAGAAGAGGTGATTTAAGCCTCAATGCTGAGATTATGGATGTTGTGCTTGAGTCAATTGACATGATGAAAGATCTCTTAGTTTGCATTAGAGACAGTGGAAACGATACAGAAGCAGGAATAGACATTGAGCCTGTGGTCACAAAGCTTGACGCTATTAGCAAAGATGGTACTGTAGAAAATGCAAAAGCTCCAGCTGAAGGCTCTAGTGAAGAGAAAAAAGATGAGCCGGCAATGCCTGTCGAGCCTATTGAAGAGGATGATGAGCCAGATTACGCCAATATGAGCGATGATCAAGTAGAAGAAGAGATAGAGAGACTTCTTAAAATTAGGCAAGAAGAGGACAAAGCAAGAAGAGAGGCAAAAATTGCTGCAGGAGAGGATGTTCCTATGCCTCCTCCATCTCCAGACGAGGGGCAACAAGAAGAGCCTAAAAAAGAGGAACCAAAACCAGAACCTGCAAAATCAGAAGCTCCAAAAACCCCACCACCTAAACCTGCAGCAAAACCAGCTGCTAAGCCAAAGGCTAAAAAAGATGAGGGTGTCACAACAGTTGAGCAAACCATTAGAGTAGATGTTAACAGACTCGATCACCTCATGAACCTCATTGGTGAGCTTGTTCTTGGTAAGAATAGACTCTTGAAAATCTATGATGATGTGGAAGAGAGATATGAGGGTGAACAGTTCTTAGAAGAGCTCAATCAAGTGGTTTCCTCTGTCTCTATGGTAACAACCGATCTGCAAACAGCGGTTATGAAAACAAGAATGCTCGCCATTGGTAAAGTATTTAATAAGTTTCCAAGAATGATAAGAGACTTAGCAAGAGAGCTTGGAAGAAAAATTGAGCTAGTCATCTCAGGGGAAGAGACAGAACTTGATAAATCAATTGTAGAGGTTATTGGTGATCCACTTGTCCATATTATTAGAAACTCATGCGATCACGGTATCGAGCCAATTGCAGACAGGGTTGCAGCAGGAAAACCTGAAACAGGTACTGTAAACCTAAAAGCCTATAACGAAGGAAACTCTATTGTTATAGAGATTGCTGACGATGGGAAAGGTCTTGATCCTGAGATGCTTAAATCTAAGTCATTAGAAAAAGGCATCATTACTGAAAGAGAAGCTGACCAGATGAGTGATAAAGAGGCATTTGCCCTCATCTTTAAACCAGGTTTCTCAACAGCTGCACAGGTGACAAATGTTTCTGGCCGTGGTGTGGGTATGGATGTTGTGAAAACAAACATCGAAAAACTTAATGGTATTATCGAGATTGACTCCGAACTTGGTAAGGGAACAACAATTAAGTTAAAAATTCCTCTTACCCTTGCGATTATTCAAGCACTTATGGTAGGAGCACAAGAAGAGTACTACGCTATTCCATTGGCCTCTGTTTTAGAGACTGTGAGAATCTCGCAAGATGATATCTACACTGTTGAGAGTAAATCGGTGATGAGATTGAGAGAAGAGGTGCTCTCCTTGGTTCGACTAGGAGACATTTTTGGCGTCGAAAATGTGATGGATAGTGGTGAATTTACCTATGTTGTTGTTATTGGTCTTGCTGAATATAAACTTGGTCTCATTGTTGATACGCTTGTTGGGCAAGAAGAGATTGTTATTAAATCGTTAGGTGATTATCTGCAAGGTATAGAAGGTATTGCTGGGGCAACCATTAGAGGGGATGGTAGAGTGACACTCATTGTGGATGTAGCAGCTCTGATGCAACTTGCTAAAAATACAAAGAGTGCTGTTGAGTCACTTAATGAAAGTACCACAAAAGAGAAAGAGTCGCCTAGCGACTATAAAGTTTTAATGGTTGACGATTCTAAGATGGATAGAAAGATTATGAAAAAATCTATGGAACCACTTGGTGTGACAATTGTTGAGGCAGGCGATGGTCAAGAGGCTCTTGGTATTGTCAAAAATGGGGAACACCAATTTGATGCATGTCTTATTGATATTGAGATGCCAAAGATGGATGGATACACCCTAGCAAGCGAAATTAGAAAATATTCGAGATTTAAACATATGCCTTTAATTGCTGTAACCTCTAGAACGAGTAAATCAGACAGAATGCGAGGTGTTGAGGTTGGTATGAGTGAGTATATTACAAAACCTTACTCTCCAGATTATTTAATGAATGTGGTCAAAAGAAGCATTAACTATAAATTTAGTGTAGAAGGTTAATCGATGAGTGAGAAACTTCAAGAGGTATTAAAAAGCCAGCAAAAACAAAAAGACACTCCAGAAGAGAGCAAAGATGCAGGTGTGGTGCAGCTTGTCTGTTTTATGGTTGGGGATGAAGAGTTTGGTGTTCCAATTTTGAGTATTCAAGAAATTATCAAACCAATTGAGTGTACTAGAGTGCCATCAACTCCAAGTTATGTCTTAGGTGTTTTTAACCTTAGAGGCAGTGTTATTCCTTTGATTGATCTAAGACAAAAGTTTAAACTTCCAAAACAGAAAACCTCTGATGATACAAGATTTATTGTGATTAGAAACGAAAATCAAGTGAGTGGTTTTGTCATTGATAGACTTACAGAGGCTATTAGAATTAATGAAGATAGAATTGACCCAGCTCCTGAGAATATGAACGAAAATGACAATCATATTTATGGTGTTGGTAAAAGAGAAGATAGAATTATCTCTATTTTAAAGATTGACTCTTTACTGAAACGAACATTTTAACCTAAGCCCACTTTGTCTGTGGGCTCCTCTTGCATACTCTACTCTTTACGAGACACTAAAAAACTTTTAGGAAAATATATGAGCCTTAAACTTGCTGTATTCGATTTTGATTCAACTTTAATGGATGGAGAAACGATTGATGAAATTGCCAGAAGTGTTGGTAAAAAAGAAGAGATAGAAAAACTTACCAATAAAGCAATGCAAGGAGAGATGGACTTTTTTGACTCTCTCACAATCCGCGCTGAGATCTTAAAAGGTGTGTACTATGATGATGTCGTGAGAATCTGTGAATCTCTACCAGCTATGGAGGGTGCCTTTGATTTAGTCAAAGAACTCAAACGAAGCGGAAGCAAAGTTGTTATTTTTTCTGGTGGGTTTAGAGAAGCCACCAGTTTTTTAGGAAAAAAACTAGGAGTGGACGCTGATTTTTCCAATAGATTTCAAGTAAAACATGGACTTCTTACAGGAAAAGTTGGTGGCGATATGATGTTTGGATACTCAAAAGGGGATATGATGCAAAGGGTGCAAAAATTACTGGGGGTAAGCAGTGAGGAGACACTTGCTTGTGGCGATGGTGCCAATGACGCAAGCATGTTTGCTTATGCAGAGAAAAAAGTTGCCTTCTGTGCCAAGCCAATACTCAAAAAGCAGGCAAATATTGTAATTGAGAACAGAGATTTACGAGAAATTTTAAACCACATTTCATGACACTGACAGTAAGCCAACTCAATAACCAAATTAAAGCCCTTTTAGAGAGTACCTTCGAAAGAGTCACTGTACGAGGAGAGATTTCAAGAATTACTTACCACTCAAGTGGCCATCTCTATTTTGATATTAAAGACGCAAGTTCAACCATGAACTGTGTGATGTTTCGTGGGAATGCTTCAAAGCTTAGATTTAGGCTAGAACAGGGACAAGATATTGTCCTAGATGCAGTCGTTAGTGTCTATGTGCCGAGGGGAAATTATCAACTTAACTGTCTAGGAGCCACTCCAGCAGGAGAAGGCGCTTTGGCTCTTGCGTATGAACAGCTGAAAAAAAAGCTAGAAGCCAAAGGCTACTTTAACCTAGAAAAAAAGAGAAAACTTCCAAAGTTTCCAAAGCATATAGCTCTTGTCACTTCTAAAACAGGGGCTGCTTTGCAAGATATGCTAAGAGTCATCACAAAAAGATTTCAACTTGTACGAGTAACTCTTATCAACACTCTCGTACAAGGCGAAAGTGCAGGAGCCAATTTGGCAAGTTCCATTAAAAGAGCCGACACACTCCAAGCAGATGTGATTGTTCTTGGAAGAGGTGGGGGAAGTATTGAAGATCTCTGGTGCTTTAATGAAGAGATTGTAGCCGATGCCATCTATCACTGCCAAACGCCCACTATCTCAGCAGTTGGCCACGAAATTGACTATGTTATTAGTGATTTTGTTGCTGATGTTCGTGCGGCTACTCCATCCAATGCCATAGAGATACTTCTTCCTGATACATATGAGATCTTAACGGCGATCGCTGAGATGGTCCGTAGCTATGAAAAAGCTTTTTCTAATCTACTAGAGTTGAAATCACATAGATTAAACTATCTGCATGAGCAACTCAAAACAAACTCTCCAAAACTTAAGCTAGAGAGAAAAAAGGAGCGAGTACACACCCTTAAAGAGCAGTTACAAAAAGAGTTTTTCTACTTTTATGAAAAAAAATCTGCAAATATCCTACCACTACAAAAATCACTTATCCAAAGCAGAGATCTCTTTATCTCAAAAAAAGAGATAGGACTCCACTCTCTTATGCAAAACCTAGAAGCACTTGATCCAAAAAAATCTCTCAAAAAGGGCTACGCGCAAGTTCTTATGAAGAAAAAACCTGTAGATCTCAAAACTTTTAAGCCAGGGGATA
>JAABTA010000033.1 GCA_011390075.1 Helicobacteraceae bacterium
ACCATGCCTGAATCTATGAGTATGGAAAGAAGACAGCTCCTAAGTGCCCTCGGTGCTAGACTTGATTTGACTCCTGCACCTAAGGGGATGAAAGGGGCAGTTAATAGAGCCAATGAACTCAACAAAGAGATTGCTGATTCTATCGTATTGCAACAGTTTGAAAACCCTGCAAATGCAGAGATCCATAGACGCACAACCGCAGAAGAGATCTTGGCTGACACAGATGGAAAGATTGATATCTTTGTGGCTGCCATTGGTACAGGTGGCACAATTACAGGGGTTGGAGAAGTTTTAAAAAAGAAAAATCCAAATATCCAAATCATTGGGGTAGAACCAGAAAAATCTCCTGTGTTAAATGGTGGTAGCCCAGCCCCTCATAAAATTCAAGGTATTGGTGCTGGATTTGTACCAGGAGTGCTCAATACAGAGATCTATGATGAGGTGATTCAGGTAAAAGATGAAGACGCTTTTGCCACTTCCGCAAAGTTAGCTAAAGAGGAGGGGCTTATTGTTGGGATCTCTTCTGGAGCCAATGCTTTTGTTGCCAGCGAGGTTGGTAAAAGAGCAGAAAACAAGGGGAAAAGAGTTGTCACAGTGCTCTGTGACACAGGGGAGAGATACTTAAGTACAGCGCTTTATCAAAACGAAAAGGAGCAGTAATGGGACAAAGCACAATTGGTGTACACGCTGGATATGATAAAAATTTTGGATTGGGCACAACAAGTGTCCCAATCTATCAAACAACAGCCTATAATTTTAGAGACGCAGAACATGCGGCAAATCTTTTTGCCCTCAAAGAGTTGGGACCAATTTACTCTAGGCTCACCAATCCAACGGTTGAGGTTTTTGAGAAAAGATTTGCCGAGATAGAGGGGGGAGTGGCAGCACTAGCCACAGCAAGTGGTGCTTCGGCTATTTTTTACTCTATTATCAATGTGGCAGAAGCGGGGGATAATGTAGTCATTAGTGACAACCTCTATGGAGGATCTATTACCCTGTTAACCCACACCATTAAAAGAATGGGAATAGAAGCAAGAGTTTTTAAATCGAGTGATGCTAGCAATTTAGAAGATTTGATTGATGACAAAACAAAAGCCATCTTTTTTGAGTCATTGGCCAACCCACAAATCACTATTACAGATATTGAAAAAACAGTAGAAGTGGCCAAAAAGCACAAGGTCTTAACCATTTGTGATAATACCGTTGCAACGCCTATTCTTTTTGAACCCTTTAAGTGGGGTATTGATGTTTCTGTGCACTCTGCAAGCAAATACACCAACGGTCAAGGTAGTGCATTAGGGGGCGTTATTGTAGAGAGAGAGGGGCTTAATGACTTTATTAAAGGCAATGACAGATACTACCACTTTAATACACCAGATGAGAGCTATCATGGATTGGTCTACTCAGACTTGCCTCTGCCTAATTTTACTCTCAGAGTAAGACTCGCTTTGCTTAGAGATATAGGAGCTTCCCTTTCAGCTCATAGTGCATGGATTCTTATTCAGGGGCTAGAGACACTCACGCTTAGAATGGAAAAACACTCAAGCAACGCTTTAGAAGTGGCAAAATTTTTAGAGTTACATCCAAAAGTACAAGCAGTGAGCTATCCTGGACTTGCAAATAATAGTGAGTATGAAAAAGCGCAAAAGTATTTTAAAGATGGTAAAGCCTCTGGGCTTATCTCTTTTGAGGTAGAGTCTTTCGAAGAAGCAAAAAGAGTTATAGACTCAATTGAGCTCTTTGGTGTTGTTGTCAATATCGGGGATTCTAAATCTTTAATTACCCACCCTGCAAGCACAACCCACTCTCAACTAAGCCAAGAAGAGCTACTAAAAGTTGGTATCAATCCATCTTCTATTAGATTAAGCATTGGCATAGAAGATAGCGAAGATTTAATAGCCGCATTGGAAAAGGTGCTATAAACTCAAAAAGAGTGCCACTATAGGGATAAACAGCAAAGAGGTAACAACTACATTGGCAGTTACCTCTTTTGAGTTGCAGTTGTAAAGAGTGGCTAAGGTTGCGTTTGTGAGGGCTAGGGGTACGATGAGTTCTAGCAAGATAAGTTTGCTAGCAATTGGGCTTAGATCGAGCACGGTAACAACCACAAATCCAATAGCTGGAAGAAGAATAAATTTATTAAAGACAGTAAGCCCCACAAGCTTTTTGCTAAAATTAACAAGCCTAAGCCCCTCGAGATAGACACCAAAAAGAATAAGTTGTATCGTCATACTTGCATAGGCACCCATTTGAAGTGTCTGGCTTAAAGAGTCACTCAGAGTCACTCCACTGATATTGAGAATAATAGCCACAAGCGCTACCCACATAATTGGGATCTTAAAGATATTTTGCAGACTTCTTTTGATTGAGAACTCTCCTCTAGAGTAGAAAAACACCCCTAAAGTATAGACAAAAAAGACATTGGCTAGGTTGATAGCATTGGTATAAACAGCGCCAATCTCTCCAAAAAAAACAATGGCTAAAGGAATGCCTAGATTGCCAGTGTTACCAATGAGTGGGGCAATGGTGTAGATAGATTGGTTTTTAATATCTGTAAAAAAAAGTTTTCTTGTAAGCAAAAGAACAAAAAGTGCTAGAGTTATCACCAAAAGATAGGTCGCAGGAACTGCAAAAAAGCTTGTGTCAATAGGGCGGAGCATAATGCCCCAAAAGGCTAAAAATGGTTGGAGGAGATAGATAGAAAGGAGAGTCAAAGTCTGAGCGCTAAACTCCTCTTTGAATATTCGTTTCCCTACAAACCCTAAAAAAATAAAAAAGTAGAGGGAGGCAAGAGCAATAAGAGTTGCTAGCAGTTACAGCACCTTGAGTAAAACACTACCGATAAAAAAGACCTCTAGAGGCTCATTGTGAAAAGTTGTTTCTACTAAAACCCCTTTTCTCTCATCAATAAACGAGAGAAGATCTTCGTGTTTTAAAAAAGCTTCTGGTAAAGAGATACTAATAGGAATATCCATATTGGAGGTGACAAGTTTGATCTGACCCCCAACGGTATTGAGAACCTCTGCAATTAAGTCCTTTTTTTCATCGCTATTAGCAGTAGCTGCACCAAAGATAGTGTGGGAGATAAACTCTACTTGCTTATCAGTAAAAAAGAGCATGACTGTTGCGTTGAGATCTCCATCAAAAGAGATAATGCCAATATTATCTCTTTTGATGTTGCTAATAGAGGAGACGCCAGGTTTGGAGATCTTTTTCTCTTTTGGATCAAGTCCATAGGTTTTTAATACCTCTAAAATTGTTTTTACATAGATGGTAATTTTAGTAATTGCCTCTTTTGAAAGAGCAATTTGGGTTTTATCACCCAAATCCCGTGTGCGGATAATGTAGCCTTTTGCCTCGGCGTGGCGAAAACACTCCTCTAAGCTACCATAGATCTTAATAGTATTGCTCTGGCTTAGGTGCTTGATGGTTTTCTCATCAAGTTTTTCTTTATTGATACTGTGAATATAGATGTGTCCCTTTTCCTCGCTTGTCTCTTTGGCCACTTGCAAGATAAAACTTAAAGCTCTGGAGTTTAAAGAGGTGACCTTAGAAAAGTCAAACAAAAAGGCTTTAAACCCCTCTCTTAATCTGTGCTTATGAAGGTCTAGTTCAAAATCTTTGATAAGTGAGTCGTTTAGATAGCCTTTAAAATTGTAAAAGTAGTACCCCATTTTAAAGCCAGAGCTCACACTGATACTTTTGTCGTTTCTTCTTGAGTCAAAGATCTTGAAAGCAAATTGATTGGTTTGGGCTTTACTCTTAAAATCTCTTTTATCTTTGGCTAAAACAACGCTAGCTCCATGGGAGATAAAATCAGAATAGAGAATGCTCGCTGCCTCTTTATCTTCGTCGTAGATTAGAATATTGTCATGTTTATTTAAGCGTATTGTCTCTAAAAAAAGAGCTGCAATCTTAAGATTTTTTGCCAAGATCAAGGAGGTATTAAAGGTGAGATCTTCTAAAGATTGAAAAATAGCAGAGGTGTAGTTAACAACGCCTGTTGGGGTTTTAATATCTTTGCTTAAAGTATCCAAAGTATCCACAACAGCTTTTAAAAGCTCCTTGGATATTTCAAGAATATTTTTGAAAGAGAAAAAAACTCCTTTAGGCTGAAGTGCTCGTACTGTAACAGTCTGTTCGGCAATTCTTGCCAAAACTCTCTTAAGATCTTGCTCGCTTATACCTTCAGGAGGCTCGTAAACAGCTAGACCTCTTATCATTTCTGGTTTGATTGTGATGGGCTGTTTACTGTCTGTTGCCATCTATTTTAGTAACCTCGCTATTTTTCCCTGTATTTTAAGCCATTTTCCTCTCTCGTAAAGAGGAAAACCTGCATAGACTTTTCCGCCTTCAATAGATTTTGTCACACCACCTCTTGCTGCAATAATGGCGTTGTCTCCAATCTTTAAATGACCAGCAACTCCCGCTTGAGCTCCAAACATGACCTTATTTCCAACAATCGTGCTCCCAGCAAAGCCACTCTGTCCTGCAATGGCGCATTTTTCTCCAATGGTGCAGTTGTGAGCTATGTGTACTAAATTATCAATAATAGTTCCTTGTTTGATAATGGTTGTGCCAAATACTGCTCTATCAAAAGCACAATTCGCTCCAATTTCTACATTGGACTCAATATGGATATTTCCAGTGTGGTAAATTTTGTGGTGATTAAACTCCTCATCTTGGACATAACCAAAGCCATCACTGCCTATAATGCTTCCGCTATGGACTGTGATAGAATTGTCTAAAATGGAGTTGTTATAGATGACAACATTTGGGTGTAGAATACAGTTGTCACCAATAACAACCTTATTCCCAATATAGACACCTGGCATAATGATTGTGTTCTCTCCTATGATGGAGTTTTTTCCAATAAAAGTGTTTGGCATCACAGTAGCTGATGGTGCGATATGCGGATCTCTGCCATGAATGGCAACAAGTTTGGGAGCAAACAAAGAGGAGACATCAGCAAGAGCTAAATGGGGATTCTCTACAACAATAGCAATAGTATGAGCTGGCACCTCCTCTTTAAGATCTTTGGTGACAAAAACAGCTCCTGCTTGAGTTGTTTTAAGAGCAGGAAGATGCTTTTTTGCCTCAATAAAACTGAGCTCATCAGAAGTTGCATTTTTGAGAGTATTAAGGGAGCGAATTGTAAGGTCTTTGACTCCCTCCTCCTCTAGTGAGAGTTTTTGAAAAATTGTTTTAAGACTAATCATCTTTCAATAGCTACAACACCACTTCTTGCAATCTCTTTTGGATTGTATTTTTTGATGGCCTTTAAAAAGTTTCTTACTCGACTTGAAGAGTCTGTGACCATAGCGATAATATAGTCCTCTCCCACATTGGCAATACAGCCATTGTAGGAGCGGGCTAGAGCGTCTATGTCACTTAGACTCTCTGCAATTGGTAGCTTCACAAGAGCCATCTCTTTCTCTACATACTCATCCCCGGCGTGTTCAGTAACTCGTAAAACTGGAATTAGTTTATGAAGCTGTTTGACAATCTGTTCGAGTACCTTTTTATCTCCCTCAGTATCAATGGTAAAGTGGGAGTACTCTGTTTCTGGAATAGGTGCTACTGTGAGCGATTCAATATTGTAGCCCCTGCCAGCAAAAAGACCAGCAATTCTAGAAAGAACACCATGTTCGTTTACGGTTACAACGGATATTACCCTTCTTATAGTATTACTCATAATTATTGGTCCTTATACTCTAAGATCATATTATAAAGTGTTCCGCCAGCTGGAACCATTGGGAGAACATTTTCATCTCTATCAACAACAACATCTATAAAACATGGCATCTTTTTAGCCACAGCATCAGTAAGAGCCTTTTCAAAATCCTCTTTTGTATCCACTCTGTAGCCAATGGCTCCATAAGCTTCGGCAAGTTTTACAAAATCTGGCTGAGCCTCTAAGTTTGTCTCAGAGAGCCTATCTTCATAAAAGAAAGTTTGCCACTGTCTTACCATGCCAAGGTAGTTGTTGTTTAGAATAATATTTATCACAGGAACTTTCTCAATGACAGCCGTCATCATCTCTTGAGAGTTCATCTGAATAGAGCCATCTCCTGTAAAGTTAAAAACTATTTTGTCTTGCATCGCCTTTTGTGCTCCAATAGCTGCTGGAAAACCAAATCCCATAGTTCCTAAACCACCGCTTGTGACAAGCTGTCTTTTATTGACAAAAGGGAAAAACTGTGCTGTCCACATTTGGTGCTGACCAACATCGGTTACAACAACACACTCCTCTTTATACATCTGCCCCACTTTTTCGATAACCCACTGAGGTTTAATCGTTGTTTTGCTGTCTTGGTAGCCTAAGGGATGGATTTTGTTGTAATTTTCTAATCTTTTAATCCACTCTTCTATGGAACTAGGCTCATAATCTTTTAGAAGCGGAGCGAGATCTTCGATAACAGATCGTAGATCTCCAACAATAGGGTAATCCACATCCACAATTTTGCCTATACTTGATGGGTCCACATCCACATGGATAATCTCTGCGTTTTTTCCAAATTCAGAGAGTTTGCCAGTGACCCTATCATCAAATCTTGCACCAAGTGCGATAATTAAGTCGGTTTCGCTCATTGCCATATTCGAGGCATAAGTTCCGTGCATTCCCAGCATTCCTAAGAGACTAGGATCGTCATGGCGCAGGCTCCCTCTGGCCATCAAGGTCTCAACCACTGGAATGTGAGTTTGCGCCACAAGTTCTCTAAAGCTTGCAACTCCATCACTAGCAAGCAAACCACCGCCAACATAAAAAAGAGGTTTTTCAGCGGATTTAATCGCCTCAACAGCTTTTTTGAGCTGTCTAGGATTGCCTTTTATTTTTGGCTTATAAGTAGCCATGTGTACCTCTTTTGGGTAGTTAAACTCTGCAAGTTCAGCGGAGACATCTTTTGGAATGTCAACCAAAACAGGGCCGGGTCTTCCGGTGCTGGCAATATAAAACGCCTCTTTTAAGATTCTAGGAAGCTCGCTAGCTGTACGGACAAGATAGTTGTGTTTTGTACACGGTCTTGAGATGCCTACAGCGTCAATTTCCTGAAAACCATCAGTACCGATAAGGGAGGTTGGCACCTGCCCGCTAATGACAACCATGGGAATAGAGTCTGTATAGGCTGTTGCTAAACCTGTGACAGCATTGGTAAAACCAGGGCCAGAGGTTACAATAGCCACACCAACTTTTCCACTGGCTCTTGCATAGCCATCAGCAGCGTGAATAGCTGCTTGTTCGTGTCTTGTTAAAATATGTTTAAAGTAGTTTTGTTTATAGATCTCATCATAAATATTCAGTACAGCACCGCCAGGGTAGCCAAAAATGACATCTACGCTCTCTTGATTTAGTGCTTCTATCACCATTGAAGAACCAGTTAGTTCCATCATCGCATCCTATTCTCTTTTTTTGTTCAATATTTTACTTACATAATGGTTACATTATACTAAAGAACCCCTTGTAGTTTTCCATAAATAATGCCCTCTCGCAAACTGTTATCAAAAACGAAACAGCTCTTTGTCTTGAGTTGTTTTAAAAGCATAATAAAAATTGTAATGCCCGTGTATATAAGATCTTCTCGCCCAACGCCTACAAGTTGTTGCAACTGCTCTTTAGATCTATTGGCAAATCTCTTTTCTAGCGCTTGTATCTCTGAGATTGTAAGGGTTGTGCCAGAGACAATATTTTTGTCATAACTTGTGTAGTCTAATCCATTCTTTAAAGCAGCTAGGGTAGTAGGTGTTCCTGCTGTTGCTGCCACTTTATAATGGGTATCTTTTATATCATGCAATACTACATCAATCTGTTT
>JAABTA010000034.1 GCA_011390075.1 Helicobacteraceae bacterium
ACTCCAAAGCTTTTTTGGAGTACTACCTTGCAAAAATTGATATCAAAAAGGCAGGAGAGCAGACAAAAAAAATGATTAATTATCTTAAAGATTATAATCAAAATAACCGCGTGAATGTGGCATTTTTGACCACAAATGAGAACTTTTTTTATGAGATTAGCCCCATTATCAATCAGATTGATAGTAGTGTTTTTGCCCATCATTTTTCGAGACTTGATCTATTTTTAAGAGAGTTTTCAAAATATAACTTTGAGATTATCCTTATTGATATGCACTCGGACATTCTTAGATCAAAAAAAGTGCTTAAGGTGCTCAAGGAGAAGCTCCCAGAAAATGTTATCTTTGCCACATTAGGAAGAAGCAACCCTGATGAGAGTGTTGTCTCAAAAAACTTTACGCTACAAAGCAAAAATATTTTTCAAAAAGAGTTTAAGCTTATTCTTTAGTTTGTGAAAAAGATCTGCTCAAAATTGGCATCTTCAAAAGGGTCAATCATCTCTCTTTGTGTAAAAAGCTCTCTAGAGTAGAAAAAATCTGCAAATAATTGCTTGGAGCGCTGTTGTAAGATGTTGGTGCTGAGGTTGTAGTAGTTTTTGATCATTCTTCTTTTAATAATATCCGATTTTAAAACAGCGATTTTTAGCTGAGGAAAAGCCTCCTTTTGCAAAAAGCGAACAGCTGTACTCAGTTGTGCTGTTTTTGACTCTTGACTCACCCCTAAAATATAAAGAGGATGATGGGTGAATTTGAGATAGAGATGGTTCTCTTGTGTCCCTTCAAGAGAGATCTCTTGGTTTAGGGCTTTGCTGATGAGGTCTTTGACTAATTTTGGCTCTTTGTGTTCTAAGAGTGTATCAAGATAGATACCACAGCTAAGAGCTATATCCTCTGGCGTGATATGCTCTTTATAAAAAAAGCTATTGAGTTTATCATAGAGAGTTTTGAGATCAACCGAGAGTCGATTGGAGTGAAACCACCTATTGGAAGTGTAGTAGTTGTCAAGAAATATTTTAGAAAGAAGCGCTGGCAAAAGCGGCTTTTCTTGGTAGATAACAGATATGTAGAGTTTAATATATTTTTGCGCTTGAGCTTGGGAGATCTCTGTCAGTTCTAATGGATTTTCTTCCATAAAAAGCTGTATAAGATCAGAGATTGTGTGCCCCTCTTCTTTGTGCTCTGCAACGGTTTTGATAGGAGTGCTATTGGGCGTAGCAGACCCTAGGAAGTGTTTGCTATCTTCTAGAATATTCAGCGCTAAAAGTGTTTTTGGCAAAAGAGGTTCTCTGTTTTTATCCAAAACAAGAGAGCTGTCATAGTGAGCAATTTGAGAAAGCTCTGCTTCAATGGATTGGGCAAAATGAGAGTATTGGATTGTATTTGAAAAGGAGTGTTCTTTACTAAAGAGAGGATGCCTGCTTAATTGATCTTGCTGTAGAAGATGGATCTTAATTTTTTCAATAATAGGTATAATCACTCACTCCTTTTCTCTTTTTACTACCAATCCCCATTGTATTATAAAAAAGATAATAAAAGCACAAAAGCAAAATTTGTTATGATACGAAAAAAATTACCATAGAAAGAATGTGTATATTGAAAAATACTTTAAGAATAGTCGCTCTAACAGTGCTTTTTGCAACGCTTATGTTGGCGCAAGGCACTCTAAAAATTGGGTTTATGCCCTATCTCAGTAGCACCGCATTGCTCAGTAAATACCAGCCTTTAGCAGAGTATCTCTCTAAAATAGTGGGCAAAGAGTTTGAGGTGGTTGTTGCAAAAGATTATAAAAACCATATCGAAAGCTGTGGCGAGGAAAAGATTGATATATGCTTTTTAGGGGGGAGCCCGTATATTATTATTAATAAAAACTATACAAAAAAGCCAATTTTAGCTGGGTTTGAGTTTAATAACCGCGCTACATTCCGCTCTGTGATTTTTGTAAAGAAAAACTCGCCTATTAAAGATCTTAAAAGCCTAGAAGGGAAAAGAGTTGCTTTTGGCAGTGTTAATTCAACTTTAAGCACCCATATACCCCTTTATATGCTTATGGAGCTTGGACTTAGTCTGGATGTGCTTAAACAATATAAGCATCTAAGAAATCATGAAAATGTGTACTATGGGGTGCTATATGGCGATTTTGATGCTGGCGCAGTCGCCGAAGAGATTTTTAATGAACTGCAATCAGAAAATATAAGCGTTTTGCAATACTCAAAAGAGGTGGCAACCCATCTATTTGTGGCAAGATCTAATATGGATCAAAAACTGTTTCAAGAGATTCAACACGCCCTTATCTCATTAGATGACACAGAGATCTTGGGCGCGATCAATCCAAATTTAACAGGTTTTGTTAAAGCTCAAGAGAGCGATTATAGCTACCATAAACAGATGATAGATGCAGTATCCCCACTCTTAGGATTAGAATGAACCAAGCATACAACAGACAAAAAAACAGGCTCATTATATTAATTCTTTTATCGCTCTTTTTGTTTATCTCATCGGTAGCGTACTTTGTGTACGAGACTAACCAGCGCTTTATGATGAAACAAGTAAGCAATAAGATGGAGGTGGAGTTAAATATTTTAAATGAGTATATTAAAGACTTTCTTATCAGGAACGACTACGCAGAAGCAAAAAACTTTTTAGAAAAATGGGTCGCGAATGAGAACGGTATTGTCCAGTTGACGGTTGTTTTTCCCAATAATACAGAGCTTTTCTCCTATAGAAAGAGTGAGTCAACTCATAACTGCCAGTTTGCCAATAAGATCTTGAGCCTAGATGGAGAGGAAATTACAATTACCATAGGGCACAACATCCAACAGATCTATGAGGATTTAGATGACCTTAAAATAATTCTTGCTTGTTTTACTTTTATTCTCACAGGAGTGCTTGCTGTAGCGCTTTGGTTGATTTTGTCTAGGTGGATACTTGGACCTATCCAGGGAGAGATCGCAAGACAGACAAAAATAATCAGAGAGTACTCCGAAGATCTTGAGGTGATTAATTTCTCCTATAAAGCGTTGAGTAGCTCTAATATTGCTTTAGCAAGTTCTGAGAACGAAGAGGAGCTTCTCAAAAAAGTGTGCGATATTATCCATATAGATTGTGGCTATAAACTTGTTTGGATTGGCTATTGTGATGAGAGTGGCACAAAAGATATTATCGTCAAAGCCAGCACGGGTGATAGCCAAGAGTATATTGACACAATAGATCTCTCTTGGGATAAAGGCAAAACAGCAGGTAGCGGGCCGGCAGGCAGATGCATTAACTCTAGAGAACCTGTTGTTATTGATAGCATCGCCAATGATAGCCAGTTTAACCCTTGGAAGGATAGGGCACTTAATTATAGTCTCCGCTCAGTTGCCAGCTTTCCTATTATTTATAAAGAAAAGATGATTGGAGTTTTAACTGTCTATGGGGATAGAGAAAAAATCTTTTTAGACAAAGAGATTGCACTTTTAAAAGAACTTTGTCAAAATCTAGGATTTGGTGTTTTTGCATTAAGAGATAGAAAAGAGGTGAGGAGACTCTCTGCCCTTGATAATCTCACAGGGCTTTTTAATAGACACAAAATCAACCAACTTTTTGAACACGAGATCACAAGAAGTGCTAGATACAAAAATGACCTCTCTCTTATTATTACCGATATTGATCACTTTAAAGATGTAAATGACACCTATGGTCACAATGTAGGAGATAAGATCTTACAAGAGTTCTCTCTGCTTTTGCAAGATGAGAGAAGAAAAACAGATTATGTTGGTAGGTGGGGTGGTGAGGAGTTTATTATAATCTTGCCTGATATAGATCTCAAACAAGCTATCTGTTTGGCAAAAAAATTGCAAAAGCAGATTAGTCAGTTTGACTTTACCGAAATAGGGAAAAAAACAGCAAGCTTTGGTGTGGCCACCTTTAGAGAGGGCGATACTCCAGAGAGTTTTGTAGATAGAGCTGATAAGGCTCTGTATGTTGCAAAAGAGCGAGGAAGAAACTGTGTAATGGATGAGACAGTATTGAAAAAAAACTGATATTTAACCTCTTTATAAGTTAATATATGTTCTCCTTAAGATGAAGTTCAAAAAAAAGGAGAACTGTATGGAACACAAATTAATGGAATTACCTTATGATTTAGGTGCGCTTGCTCCAAATATCTCAAAGGAGACTTTAGAGTATCACTATGGCAAGCATCACGCTACTTATGTCAAAAAACTCAATGGACTTTTAGAAAATGATAGGGAAAAAGCTAACTACACTTTAGAAGATATTATTACAAAATGCGAAGGTGGCATTTTTAATAATGGCGCGCAAGTGTATAACCATGATCTGTATTGGAACTGCCTTACGCCAAATCCTTCTAAGATCTCAACTGCTTTAGAGAGTGCCATAGGCAAAGATTTTGAAAGTTTTGAGCAATTTAAAGAGAAATTTACCGAGGCATGCACTACGCTGTTTGGATCAGGATGGGTTTGGCTTACAGTAGATAGCAGTGGTAAATTGGCAATTGAAAAAACAAGCAATGCAGATAATCCACTACGAGAGGGAAGGCACCCAATCTTGGTATGCGATGTGTGGGAACACGCTTTTTATATTGACTATAGAAATGCAAAACCAGAATATCTTGCCAAATGGTGGGAGATTGTTAATTGGGAGTTTGTTTCCGATAGATTTGAGAGTGTAAAAAAGTAGGGATCTATTGGGATTAGCAAGGTCGCGAGGGCGCTCCGCCGAGGAGCTCCTTTTGCCGCTTGCCCAAAAAGGAGGTTGCTAGATGAAAGTAGATGATAGAAGAGGTTTTATAAAGTTCTTAGGAGTCTCTTTTGGTGTTGCCACACTTGGCACAAGTGAAGCTTTTGGTAAAAATTCAAAAGAGGCCGCTAACTATGTTGAGTCTCCAAAAAATGGGGAGAAGTGTAGTAACTGTTTCCACTTTAAAAAAGAGACAAGTATGTGCACTATTGTTGAGGGGAAAGTACTACCAAAGGGTTGGTGTAAATTTTATCTCTCAGAGGATGTAAGAAGAGAAGGGTAGTAAAGAGCGTTGCGCTCTTACTTCCCATCTAAATATTGGCTTGGTCTTCCTATGTGGTAGCCCTGCATATAATCGATCTCAATCTCTTGTAAAAATTTTACACTCTCTTTGGTTTCGACAAACTCAGCAACGGTTTCAATGCCTAACTCTTTGGCTAATGAGACAATACTTTTGACAAAGGCGAGATCTTTTTTATCTTTGTCGATATTGATAATAAAATCCCCATCAATCTTAATAAAGTCAATAGGGAATTTTTTAATATAGTGAAACGACGAAAAGCCACTTCCAAAGTCATCAATAGCAAAACGAAAGCCCTCTAGTTTCAGGTTTTGTACAAATTTTTCTAAAAGAGCAAAGCTTTTGACTGTTTCTCTTTCTGTAATCTCAAATACAATTCTGTTTTTATCAATATTATAAACATGGGCTAAGTGATCAATTTTTTCTAAAAACTCTCCAACAATCAACGCTTTAGGGGAGAGGTTAATAAACAAGACACCTTGATAGTTTGTCTCTTGGATCTTTTTGAAGGCTCTATCAATCACAATATAATCCATCTGGTGCACAACTCCAAGGGATTCTGCTGTTTCAATAAACTGGCTTGCTGTGAGGGTGTCGTCGTCAATATTGATGCGCATAAGAAGCTCATGGATCTCAATGGCGCCACTACTAGCTTTCATGATTGGCTGGAAATGTGGTATGATTTTTTCGTCTTTAATGGCGTCGAGAACGAGCATAGAGTTATCTTTAGCTTGCTGTTTAATCTCCTCTATCTCATAGTCATCAGGATATCTCACACCATTTTTTCCCTCCCCTTTTGCTTTATACATCATGGAGTCTGCAATATTAAAGAGATCTTTTGGATCTTTTCCATGGTGCGGGAAAGTGACAAGACCAATAGAGACTGTGACATTGACTCTGTCTCCATCGGGGGTATCGATGGCAAAATCTTCCACGCTTTGCGCAATTCTTTTTGCAACGGTATAAGAGTCTTTATGGGTGCTCTCTGGAAGCACAAGAGTAAACTCATCCCCACCGTATCTAGAGAGAATATCTTCATCCCGTTTGCAGCTGACAAGAAGATCGGCAAACTCTTTTAAAAACCTATCTCCAAAGGAGTGGCCGTAGCGATCGTTTATTGGTTTAAAGTTGTCGCAATCTATGACTAAGAGCCCAAACTCATATTCATGCCTACTCGCTCTTTTGGCTTCATATCCCAACAGATCTCTAAAAACTCTTTGGGAGAAAAGCCCAGTGAGAGGATCTCTTGTGGCATAAAACTCTAAATTTTCTGTATATTTATGGATAGCTTTCACTGAGCCTACGAGATTAAGCAGTGTGGTTAAGATGGAGTCAATCACAATAGAGTAGATAGAGTCACGGCTCATTTGTGCTTGAATGCCAAGGCCAACAATACCACCAATTTTTGGAGCGCTTAGAAGTAGTGATTTTGCTTCGTGTTCAATGTCTTCTATTTTGATATTAAGGCACTTCTCATCATCGGAGTAGTTATGGTTAACTTTGTAATCAACCAAAACTTGATTATGGTGTTCGTTGATCATTTTTTTTGAAAGGGCGTTAAGGTATTCCACCACCTCCTTTGATGGTTTTCCAAGCCAAAAGATCTCAATCTCATAGAACTCATCATCTGTTTTAAAGATAGTAATCAAGCAGTACACAGGAAGCACTTGGTTGATATCGTGTAAGAGATCTTTAATGTACTCTTTCCAGTCTCTTACAATCTCAGATGTAATAATCAACTTGTCTAGTAATCGTACCTCGAACTCTAAAATGTCTTTATCCACGGCAACATCTTTGAGCTTATTGGAGAGTTCATTAATGCCACCCATCATCACATCAAACTCTCTAAACCCACCCTCTACATAGGTTGTATCAATATTCTTAAAATCTTTCACACTATTGATACCATCTATTCTTTGGTTAAAACTATCTAGAGATCTGTTGATTTTGCTAAGAAGATGTTTGGAGATAAAATAGGCAACTAGCAGCATAAAGGGCAGAATAAGTGCCGAAAAAAGAAGGTATTTTGATTGGGTTTCACTGATGATAGCTTGGAGGTCATTATTCACCTCTACCACCCCCAAAACATCTCCAGCTTGGGCATTTGTGTGGCATTTTAGACACTCATCTTTTGCTACTACAGGGGTAAGAGTTTGCACAAAAGCGTCAGAGGATTTTTCCACTCTTTTTCCTGTTTGAAACACCTGCTTCACATTTTGACTCATTGGTTTTTGCTCAATCTCACCGTACAGAGCGTCAACTATCTCTCCTCTATAGATCTCAATAGTATGGGATGTGTTGTCAAAAGAGCTCTGGATTGAGTTTGTAAACTCAAGCATATCTGCTCTTGACCAGCCTTGTCTCATCACTTGATACATAGAGTTAAAAACTTGCGAAGAGATAGCGTGGGAGGTTTTTTTGCTCTCTGCAATGGAGAGTTGGGTGTGAATATAAGAAGAGACAAGATAAAAAATAATAAACAGTAACAAGGTCGAAAGAGCGAAAGCGCCTCTAAAATAGTTCTTTAAAGTTTTTGGTTGCATGAAAGTCCTTACTGCACATTATGTACTATAAATGTAATACTACCGTTATTTGACTGATTTACATCTCAAAAAACCGTGCAATGCGTAAAATCTGCACTGATACCAGCAATAATATTCCGGGGACAGAATACATATTTTAATAAACAGGCAGAGTCATGAGGTTTACTTTTGTAAAAAGCTTGGGGGCAGATTGAATGTTCCGTAGGGAAAAATCAGC
>JAABTA010000035.1 GCA_011390075.1 Helicobacteraceae bacterium
ACACATGATTACCCCTCTTCCTGCTGCTACACCTATTAAACCTGGATGCGCCACCTTTCCACTTCCAGGAATTATTGCAGAGGTAACCGACGAAGAGGGTAACCCAACTCCAGTAGGAGAAAAAGGACTTCTGTGTGTTACAAAACCTTGGCCTTCCATGATTCGAACCATCTGGGGAGATCCAGAGAGATTTAAAAAGTCCTACTTCGGAGACTGTAAAAAACATGGGGAGCCTGTGTACTTCTCTGGCGATGGTGCTATGATTGACGAAGAGGGCTACATCACAATCACAGGAAGAACTGATGATGTTATTAATGTTAGTGGTCACAGAATGGGAACAGCAGAAGTTGAAGCTGCAATCAAAAAGCACAAAGGTGTTGCAGAGGTTGCTGTTGTTGGAAAACCACACCCAATTAAAGGTGAAGGAATTTTTGCCTATGTAGTCCTCAAAGGCGAAGATACAATTACAGAAGAGATGGAAATCATCCAAGAGATCAACGCAGTAGTCAAAAAAGAGATTGGTGCTATTGCTGTATGTGACGCTATTTTGTTTGCTCCTGGTCTTCCAAAAACGAGAAGCGGTAAGATTATGAGAAGAATCTTGCGATCAATTGCCAAAGGTGAAGAGATCACACAAGATACTTCCACACTGGAAGACCCTTCTGTTGTTGATAAGCTTAAAGAGTTAATGGTAGATGTTTAAGATCTAGACAAGAGAGTGCTGAGGCGCTCTCTTATCTTCTACCCATCGATAGACCATTTACCTTTTGTTATATTTAAAGTGATACAATTTTTATCATTTTATATAAAGGGTTGACAAAACAATGGTACAAGCATTAATGATAGAGGATGACGGGGAACTAGCAGAGATCTTAACAGAGTTTCTCGCCAAACATCAAATAGAGGTAACCAACTACGAAACCCCAGAACTTGGACTTTCCGCTTTAAAAATAAAAAAGTACGATATTGTCATTTTAGATCTCTCATTGCCAGATCTTGATGGCATTGAGGTTTGCAGAATTATTACAAGAGAGTACGATATTCCTGTTATTATCTCCTCGGCCCGTTCAGATATTACAGACAAAGTAACAACTCTTGGTATGGGAGCAGACGACTATCTTCCCAAGCCTTATGACCCTAGAGAGTTGGCTGTGAGAGTCAACTCTGTTCTAAGAAGATATAAAGCAGAGAGCGAAGCTGCAAATGAGAAACCTGATGAGAAAAACAGTTCCGATTTTATTCTTGATGAGAACTCTATGGAGATACAATTTAAAGGCACCCCGCTCAAGCTTACAAAAGCGGAGTATGGCATCTTGAGATACTTTATTAATAAAAAAGGGTATGTTGTCTCAAGAGAGGATATTATCAACAGCGTAGATGCCATTAATTATGAAAGTAGCGAAAAGAGTATTGATGTTATTGTCTCTAGAATTCGCTCAAAAATAGAGCAAGATTCTAAACATCCTCGCTACATTGAATCTGTAAGAGGCGTTGGGTATAAGTTTTTAGGATGAATAGAGATTCTATAATTTTTTCTGTTACAGCTTTTTTTGTTGTGGCACTTCTTAGTATTATCGCCTTTTTTGGTATTTTGCTTGTAGTAGAGCACACAAGAGACATTAGCAAAAATGAAGAAAGAATCTTCCGCGCTGTCAAAACAACCAATACCTTTGTAGAGAGAGGTCTTCCACTTTTTTTCTTGCAAGAACAGCTCAAAGACCTCAAGGTAGAACTTTTAGATCCAACAAAAATTAAACTGACCCTAGATAACGCAAAAACCTATAAAGAGATAAAACGAGGAACCTCGATTATAAAATTCTATAGAGTGGCTAATCAAAACTATATTGAGGTACTTATCAAAGGAAGTAGAATTATGATCTTTGAAGATCTGCAGAGCAAAGCAAACAAAAAGATGCCTCTTTTGCTCATTGGACTCATTCTCTCCTCTTCTATCCTTATCCTCTCCTATCTTGCAGTCCTTAGAAAGATTAGACCCTTAAAAAAACTAGAGAAAAATATTAAAAAATTTGGAGAGGGCAACCTAGAGATCTCTACCAAATCGAGCGGAAATGATGAGATCTCAAGACTTGCTAATAGTTTTGATAAGGCAATTAGTAATATTAATAAACTCAAAAAGTCTAGAGAATTTTTTCTGAGAAACATTATGCATGAGCTCAAAACCCCGATCACCAAAGGCAAAATCACAACAGCGCTTTTAGAAGACTCCTCCAATAAAGAGAGACTCTCTCGTGTTTTTAACCGTTTGGAGCTTTTGATTAATGAGTTTGCTTGCATTGAGAGAATTATTGCTGGGGCCAAAGAGGAGAATATTAAAGAGTATAGAGTAGTTGACTTGATTGATGGTGCGAGAGATCTCTTGTTTGAACAAGGGGAGATAAAAATTGGCAACATCTCAAAAAGTATCACAGTTGACTACAATCTTTTCACTGTTGCCCTGAAAAATATTATAGAAAATGCTTTCAAGCATTCCAAAGACCGCACTATCTTTATTGAGGAGAAAGAGAATAAAATTGAGTTCTCCTCTTTTGGAAAACCTCTTAAAAAAAGCCTCGAAGAGTATATTAAACCTTTTGAAAAAGACAATAGTGATGGGTTTGGGCTTGGTCTGTATATTATTGATACAGTACTCAAGCACCACAACTATAAACTAGAGTACTCTTTTGATAAAACAGAGGAGAAAAATATCTTTTTCTTTACTCTTTGATCTATTTTAGCGCTTTAACATAGTCATCTGGCTGTTTGTATCCTCCCACAGTTGCTAGGACGCTCTCATCTTGATGGCTCACTTTAAATGTCATAGGCACATATTTTGATTGCAAAGAGCTTGGGAGATCTCCACTGTCTCTATTTACATAGGCAAACACATAGTTGTTCCCCACAAAATTAACCACCTTAAAATCCTCTAAAGTGTATTTTTTCATTCGATCACACCACGGACAGTAGTCGGTGTATGAAAACACCAACAGATCTCTTTTTTGCTCCTTTGCGACAACAAGAGCATCTTGATAGGATCCAATAAACTCAATGGAGTGATACATCTTTTGCGAAAACAGAGCCGATACAAACAGAGCCATAATAAGTAGTTTTTTCATTACAATTTCTCCTTTACAATTGTATAAGTTACATCGATCATTTTTCTAAGCTGACTTTCTGTAAAGATATAGGGTGGCATAAAATAGATTACATTGCCCAATGGCCGTATATAGACACCCTCTTTTAGTGCCTCTTGAAACACCGTAAGCCCTACCCTTTGCTCCGAAGGATAGTCTTTAAGTTCAATAGCACACACCATGCCTCTTTGTCTTACCTCTGCCACATTAGAGAGCTTCCTAAATTTTTCTGTCTCTTGGGCAATAAGAGCTATTTTGGCTTGGTTTTTCTCTATTACCCTATCTTGCTCAAAAATATCTAGCACTTTGTTAGCCACAGCGCACGCTAGAGCATTTCCTGTGTAGCTATGGGAATCTAAAAAAGATTTACCCTCGTTGTAGTCGCAATAGAAAGCTTGATAAATTTCATCAGTAATAAGCACGACGGAAAGAGGCAGATACCCCCCTGTAATGCCTTTGGAAAGGCATAAAAAATCAGGAGAGATCCCAGCTTGTTCAAGAGCAAACATAGTGCCTGTTCTTCCAAAACCAACAGCAATCTCATCATGGATTAAAAACACACCATACTTATCACAAAGTGAACGCAGAGCTGTGATATAGCTTGGATCATACATCTTCATAGAGCCAGCACACTGAATAAGAGGCTCGATAATCACAGAGGAGACCCTATCTCTGTTTTCTTCTAGAACACGCTCCATATCCTTAAGAGCCTCCTCTTCTGGAACTAATGAGGGAGATTTTGCTTGAACAGTTTTTAAGAGCAGATCTTGATAGATATCTTTATAGAGCCCTGTATCGCTTACAGCTAAAGCCCCCATTGTCTCTCCGTGGTAGCTGTTATTAAGGGAGACAAAAAGATCTCTTGTTTCCCCTCGGTTTTTAAAAAACTGAAACGCCATTTTAAGAGCAATTTCAACAGCACTGGATCCATTGTCTGCAAAAAAAACCTTTTGCAAAGGCTCTGGAGTCATCTGCACAAGTCTGCGAGAGAGATCAATTGCTGGCTTGTGAGAAAACCCAGCAAAAATCACATGGGCAAGATCTTGCGCTTGTTCTGTGAGGGCTTGATTGATTTCTTTATTGGAGTGTCCAAAAATATTCACCCACCAACTACTTACACAATCAAGATACCTGTTTCCCTCAAAATCTTCAATATACGCCCCCTCCCCTTTTTTGATAGGAATAAGAGGCAAACGCTCGTAATCTTTCATCTGAGAACAAGGGTGAAAAATATACCGAAGATCCTCTTTGGCCAACTCAAGATTTGTCATTTATTGCCTTTTTTGCATTTTTTCTATGGTATGATTGTATCTTTTATTGATTATTTAAAGTTTAAACTATATAATTCCAACTCAACTTACGGGGTGTTAGCTCAGCTGGGAGAGCGTGGCGCTGGCAGCGCCAAGGTCAGGGGTTCGATCCCCCTACACTCCACCAACCTACTCCTTAAAAAAAGACAACACCAATAAATATAATGATGTGAATCTAAGTTAATCTTCAAAGTAAATATGATTTAGAAATTGCTAAAGACAAGGTTTATAGTAAGTTATCGAATGAGATTAAGAGGTTTGTGGCGTAACATAACTTTGAGGGAGAGATCCCTCTAAAGTTACTTCGCACTCTTAATCATAGAGATATAATCAGCAACATCCCAGCTAGCAGTTCCAACAAGCACGCCGTCTACGCCGTCAATTGCAACAATATCTTTAAAATTTGCTTCCTTAACGCTTCCGCCATACAGAAGTGGTTTGTCACAGATCTTTTTAATTTTTGAGTGAATCTGTGCTATATCTTCGTTGGTAGCGCTTTTGCCTGTACCAATTGCCCAGACTGGCTCGTACGCAACAATTAGATTTTCGTAACTTAGATCTATTCCCTCGATTTGGTCAGCGATGTAGGCCATCACAGCATCTACGCCTTGTTCTTTCACCTCCAAAGGCTCGCCAATACAAAAAAAGATAGTAAAGCCTTGTTCTTTAAAAAAGTCGTACTTTTTTTTGATAAGATCTAGAGATTCTCCAAGAACATGTCTTCTTTCGCTATGACCAATAAGCACAGTTTTTATACTAAACTCGTTCAGTTGCGCTACACCAATCTCCCCTGTACAGCTTCCACTCTCTATAGGATAGGCATTTTGCGCACCAATAGTAATATGGGCACTAGAAGATTCGAGTGCAGTCGCAGGAGGAAAGATATAAAAGCTATCCTCGCTACAGGTGTTAGAAAAACCATCGAGTGTCTCGAGATACTCCAGTGTAGATTTTCTTGTGTGGTTTGTTTTAAAGTTCGCCGCTAAGATCATGATCGTCTCCATTTTTTGCTAGTGGTTTTACTCCTGGTAGCACTTTACCCTCAATGAGTTCCAAAGAGGCGCCACCACCTGTGGAGATAAATGTCATCTCCTCTGCGTCTCCTGCTCTTTCAACCAAATCCGCTGTATCACCGCCACCAATAATTTTAGTGGCATGAAGTTCTGCTACTTGATGGCAAAGTTTGTGGCTTCCTTTGGCAAATTTCTCAATCTCATACACACCCATAGGACCATTCCAAAGAACCGTTTGCGCGTCAGCTAGAGCCTCTTTGTAAAGAATAGAAGTGGCTGGACCAATATCAAGCCCCATCCACCCTTTAGGAATCTCTTTTGAGGTTGAGTAGATTGTCACACTATCAGCTTTGAGCTCTTGTGCACAAAGCACATCCACAGGAAGGTAGAGTTTCACACCTCTTTTTTTAGCATCGGCTATAATTTTTTTGGCATCTTCTAGTAGATCATTCTCACATAACGAATTGCCAACCTCGTGACCTAATGCTCTCATAAAAGTAAACGCCATACCACCACCAATAAGCAGTTTGTCCACTTTTGGAAGCAGATTTTCTAATGCTTGCAATTTCCCTGAAACTTTTGAGCCACCAACAATTGCCACAAAAGGTCTTACGGGCTTTTCTAAAGTTTTAGAAAAATAAGAGATCTCTTTAGAGAGCAAAAATCCAGCGGCTTTTGATTTTTCATCAAAAAATTTTGTAATTCCCTCCACTGAAGCGTGGGCTCTGTGACTTACCCCAAAGGCATCATTCACATACACATCAGCCAGCTCTGCGAAAGCTTTTGAAAGCTCTGGATCGTTTTTTGTCTCCCCCATCTCAAACCTAACATTTTCCAAAAGCAAGATCTCTCCATTTTTTAAATTATTCCCTTGGGACCTTGCATCTTCTCCCACCACATCTTTTGCTAATTTTACCTCTGTTTTAAGAAGCGTTTTTAACCTTTTTGCCACAGGCGCTAGAGAGTATTTCTCATTCACCTCTCCTTTAGGGCGACCTAGATGGCTTGCTAGTATAATTGCACAGTTGTTATCAATACAGTACTTGATTGTAGTGAGTGCTGAGCGGATTCTTCTGTCATCACTAATGTTTCCAAACTCATCTTGTGGAACATTAAAGTCACACCTAATAAAAACCTTTTTGTCAGAAATATCAATTTCGTTTATACTAATAAGCTCCAATTTCTTCTGCCTTTCTTATCAAGTTTAGTAGATAGTTGGCGTAACCATATTCATTATCATGCCATACTATAATTTTAACTAAATTATTTGAAACATAGGTTGAGTCAAGATCAACCACACCTGCGTATTTGCTACCTAAAAAATCATTTGAGACAAGCTTTTCATTGGTTGTACCTAAGATATTGCCATATCTCTTAGGGATCTCTTTATACAACACTTGCTGAATCTCAGTTATGGTTATACCCTTTTT
The DNA here is from genome assembly GCA_011390075.1 of Helicobacteraceae bacterium. Classification (GTDB taxonomy): domain Bacteria; phylum Campylobacterota; class Campylobacteria; order Campylobacterales; family SZUA-545; genus JAABTA01. The sequence continues at coordinate 6,885 of JAABTA010000035.1, forward strand.
GAGTTGCAAAACAATATCCAAAACAGAAACATCTGGAGTAGGCACTCGCATGCCTCTTCCTTCTATCTTGAAATCTAGATCTATAATTTTGTGCAAATTCTTAGCAGCCCCTGTTTTGATAGGAATAATATTCTGTATTGACGAACGGGTGAGTCTTAGGTCTTTAGTGTGTTTTGCATCAAGAAGATTTTGATCAGCATTATAGCTATGAATCGAGGTGACACTTCCTCGTTCAATTTCAAAAAAGTCTCGTACAATATCCAAAATAAAAGCCAGCGGAGTTGTTGTACAACTGCCAGCAGAGACAATTGGCTCATGTAAAGCTGACTCATTAAGAGAAAAAGCAGCTACTTGAGTGTCGTCAGTGGGGATGGATGTAAACACAACCTTTTTCACCCCATTTTGTATATGATGGAGATTGTCTTGAGAGTTATTATACTTTCCTGTGGCCTCTATTAAGATATCGCAATCTAACTCAAGATCTCTATTATCAGAGTAGCTTGTAAGCACTACTTTTTTGTCTTTATAGAAAAGAAGATTATCTATAAGCTGTAACTCTTCTAATCCCTCTTGTGTGGAATCATATCGAAGCAGAGTGAGTAGCTCACTAGGATTGGCTAAATCATTGATTTGCGTTAAGTGAAAGTTATTATTGCTAAGAGCTATCTTTGCTATAGCTCTGCCAATTCTTCCTGCGCCATTAATGGCTATCTTTATTGCCAATTGCTACCTTTAAAAGTTATGTTATAATCGTTAATAGAAACAATACAATAACATAGAAAGGCTAAAGTGACTTTAAATAACAGACTAGAAAAAATCAAGGAAAT